>JAZDDW010000037.1:0-5557 GCA_043809365.1 bacterium | reverse complement strand
TTTGAGCAGTGAAGAGAGGTCGTCTAACGTATTGTTGACGAGAATCAGGCGATGGCCAGTCAGGCGATGTGCAAGTTTGAGGAGACATTCACGGGTCGTAGTAAGATCTCCAAAATGGAGAATAATGACGGCGATTTTCATTCTGGTAACTCCAATTGTGAAAGATTGGGTAGAGCTTTGCCGATATAACCTTGTATGTCAGAATACATACCTTGGGTATTGTCAATTACAGATCTGATTTGTTTCTCTTGTCTACTCCACTTGGTATTAAACCAGCGTTTTTCTTTTTCAATTTCGTCTTGCATGCCCGTAAATGCCTCGGTGATAGCTTCAATACGTCCTCTAAACTCATGACTTGTAACATACTGATAGAGAACCTCGGCTTTTTCTTGTTTACCCTGATTTTTAACTTGTTCATTATTAAGCGAAACTAGGTTAAAGCGCATAGCGGTGGCAAGTGCAATTAAATTTTGGATATTGACTACCCATACCCCATCGATATAGGCAAAAGATGTAACTCTTTCTGGGGTTTGAGTTGCAACGAGAGCAAAAATATGTGCATGGGCAGATCTACCATCGGTCTTTAACTTATTTATCCAGTTATCACTCCACTTTCCGTTTTTGACTTCCCATAATATTGTGCCACATTCTCGACCTAGTCTATCAATGACAACTTGAGTTAGATCGGCACCATGTTGTCCTTTTTTTACTTCGGTAATTTGATCAGTGAGAAACTCTGTTTTCAGGATGTGTTCCACATCTAGTTCGACAACCTCACCTTGAAGTTGTTGGCTAGCTTGACTGCCTTTGCGCTGGGCATCTTCGAGAGACTTTTGCATGTCACGTAGCTTTTTTTCGTACTCATCTATTTTGTATTTTTCTTTTTCGAGAGCGGATTTTTCCGCCTCTTCTTTGATTTTGTCCCGTTCTTCGTCTAGCTGACGTTGTTTTTCGAGTTCGAATCTATCTTTTGCTTCTTGTATGGCTCTTTTTTCGGCACGGAGTTTGAGCTCAAATACTTCAGATTCTTTGGCTTTGGCGGTCAGTTCTTTGATTTGGGCATCACGATCGGCTAGTTCTTTGTTCAGCTGTTGTTTGAGATGATCCGCAAGCTCGTGTTCGATTTTGGCACGTAATTCTTTATCATCAGGGCTAAACTGATGGCCACAAGAGGGACAGGTGACGGTGCTAGTCATAAGGGTATTGTAGACTATTTCGTCTTTTTAGCGTAAATTGCTACTATCCTGCCAACGCGGGATTTTTTATGATTGAACAACTACATAACTTAGATATTTCGATATTGTTACCATTCGTTCTAATCACATTGCACCAAGTCAAGGCAATTATTGACAGAGATGGACATACTTGCCAATTTCCTGATCAACATGAATGTGGGAGAAAATTATCTGTTCATCATATATATGATAAAGAGGATATCCCAGAAAACTTAGTTACCGTGTGTAGTAAGGGTGCTCACTGGGGAAAACTGCACAATGGTGCAACGGAAGAAGACAAACGAAGGTGGGCGTGTGAGTTATCTTCTTTGGCTATACAGCGAACGATTGAGGCTTATCGAAGAGGTTGGAAGTTTGGTTAGCCTTTACCAGGAATTTTGGGTGGTTGTGGTTTTGGATGAGGGACTTGCCCGGGTTCATAAGGTCCGCCAGGTGGTGGCCCTGGTAGAGGTTTTCGTGTTTCTGGGGTTCCCATAATTGCATTTAACTACTCCCTATAGTATCTGACAATAGGTCAAAGTAGGGGAAATAGTGTCATTCCACCGGATTATAGAGTTGTAGAGGGACAAGACGACGTGGAAATGCTAAGAATTAGCCTTTTGTACAGCTTGAGCAAGGTGTTTTAATCGTGCTCTAATCTGTTGACGGTGGTAGTTGTCTTTTTCATTGCGTAGTTCGCGGGTGTGAGCATCGAGAAAAACCAGATTTGGCTCCCCATTAATAGTTGCCAAACACAAGTTGTGGTGTCCTAGCAAGTCTAGCTGTTCAGTAAGAACAAATCGTTCGTTGTCATTGGATATGGTGAGAAAACCATTAACTTGCTCTTTGACATGCGGATTATCTCGTAGAATGGCAGATATTTCATCAATGGAGACTTGAAAAATATCACGAATTGGAGAGGGAACGTAATCGCGAACAAATAAATATCGCCATCTATTATAATTGTCTTGGAAAACTGCATATTGCTGATCAGGAATTAGTACTTTTGAAGGTTGATACATTTCTCTGACTCTGTAATAATCGCGTTGTAGCCAAGTAACACGAGAGAATATCGTTTTTTTGTTCTGTGTGTCGGCACTTTCTTTACTGATACCTATCGTATAGTGCATGCGATTGTCCATGATGACTCGATAAACTCTTGTCGAAGAGCTGCCCCCAATTGGCTCAATACCCTGTTTTGAACGTGCGATTGGAAGAGATTGTAGTGTGTTTTCGAGTAGATTACGTTTGATAGTAGTAGGGAGTAAATCACGTATTGTGGCGAGACCTTTACGATACATCTGTCCGAGAGTTAATGGTTCAGAAAAATTTGCATTATTGCCGAAGTTACCCATCCAGACAGTGTCACCCCAACAATAAATGTCGATAAAATCGCGCCGTAATTTTGAAATAATATTTGGAAGTAATTTTGCTTCTGATAGGGTTCTAGTGGTCAACTCTGCAATAGTCATGAGTAACAATTATATAATTTTTCGCCCAGTAATAAACAAAGTTACAAAATAGTTGACATGGAGCTGGTATTGCGCATGAGGGTGAGCCAGGAGGTGACGACGGGGTCCATGATGACGTGGCGAGGGGAGAGAGGAGACTTGAGAATGATGCTGGAAAGACTGGTCGCACGGGAGAGCGCCACATAGGTCTGACCGTGGGCGAAGGAGGCCGGAAGATCGATGGCCAAACGATCAAAAGTCTTACCTTGTGCCTTGTGGATGGTAATGCCCCAGGCGAGCATAAGGGGTAACTGGGTATAGGTTCCGGCAACTTCGGTCGTGATCCGGCCAGAAGTGGGACTAAAGTTAAACTTGAACATTTCCCAGGTGTTGGGGGTGACGTCGACCAATTTTTTATTATGTAACCGAATCGAGATCACGGGAGTACCGTCCGTCTCGCCTATTTCCTCTACCCGTCCAACCGTACCGTTGATAAACCGTTTCTCCCGGTCGTTACTGGTCATCATGACCTGGGCTCCCAACTTGAGCTCAAGCTCGCGAGGAGCGGGCTGCGTACGACGGTCAAAACTGCCGGTTGTGGTGGCGGAAAAACTGTGGAGGCGACCGGGGAGGGAGTGGAGCTGATAGGTGTTGTAGGACTCGGCGCTCCGGTTGGTGCCTGTCAAATAGATTGAATACTCTTCGGGAGGCGGGGCATAATCCTCGTTGAGCCGAGTGTTAAGTAGGGCTAGATGTTGCGGAGTGGCCGCATTTTCACGGATGGCGTTTAAAACCGCGATAAACTCATCGTCGGTCTGCCTATAGATATGGGTGAGCTCGAGGTAGG
This sequence comes from bacterium, assembly GCA_043809365.1. Classification (GTDB taxonomy): domain Bacteria; phylum Patescibacteriota; class Microgenomatia; order UBA1400; family UBA12108; genus CAJAUT01. The sequence continues at coordinate 2,045 of JAZDDW010000037.1, read as the reverse complement.
TCAAAGCGAGCCGATCCATGACGTCGGCGCTAAAGAAAAAGGGGGAGATGTAGCGGGAGCGATAGATCTCCTCTTCATCCCGAGTGACCACGGGGGGGAGCTGGTAGAGGTCGCCAAAGAAAATAACCCGCTTACCTCCAAAGGGGTGAGAGTTGCCGACAACCCGGCGCATAAAAGCATCTATACAGTCCAAGAGATCGGCGCGAACCATACTGATCTCGTCAATCACGATCGCGTCAAGTGCACGGTAGAGGCCGGACTTTTTTGTCTTCCCACCGAGGCCCCACGCTTTCTCCAGCGTGATATCGGGCTTAAAGCCAAAAAAACTGTGGATGGTGGCGCCACCAATATTTACTGCCGCCACCCCTGTGGGAGCAAGAACGACGATATTTTGAGTAGTGTGTTGTTGGAAATAGGTAAGTAGGGTACTTTTACCCGTGCCAGCGCGACCCGTGATAAAGAGTGAATCTGACGAATTTTCTAGCAAATCAAGTACAGTGAGAAATTGTGGATTAAGATCGAGCGTCACTTGTAGCTTGACTTTACCTGGTAGAGAAGGTAAAGAGAGAGGAGGGTAAAGGCGAGCGACATCACGTTGAAATGATTGAGGGAAGTCACGATACTAACAAGCTGGGAATAATACATGAGTCTCCAACCATGGCCAGCGCGGGCAAAAAGAGGTTTGATGGAGAGGCCAGCAAAACCAATTTGGACTAAACTAACTAGCCAAAATAACCAGAAGGTGGCGGTTCTGGCTCCAACTACCCAAGCGAAAGGCGTCATAAAGGCTCCAAGACCAAAAACGGCGAGAATGGCTGGCAGGCCGAGAATAACAGAGAGAATAGCAAAAAAAGGTGCGAGTTTGACTAGGAGATCTTTGATCTCTGTGGGGAGTGCGGGGACTTTTTTGATGAGATATTCAGATAAAACTTTGTCTAATTGATCGGTGTATTGTTTCATAGAGCTCCTACGTAACGAGTATTAGCTCTATCATACAATGATTGGAGGTACTGTCTAGTACAAGGTTGCAAGTTGAGTGGTGATGAGACGAGAGTCATAGAGATGTTTAGCACGAGTGGAAGCGGCGCGGGAGAGGGCGGGGGCGAGGGTGGGAATGGTCAAGAGGTGTTGAAGATGAGTAAAGATAGCCGAATAATCTCCAGGAGGAGCCAGGAGGGCGGCATCCCCTACCACTTCGGGAATGGCACCGCAGGTGGTGGTGATAATGGGAAGACCGGTGGCCATGGCCTCAATTAGCACCATGCCGTACTGCTCTTCCCAGGTAGGGGTGGGAGAGCTGGCGAGAAGAAAGATATCTCCCTCGCGCAGGAGAGCGGGAATCTCGGAATACGGGACATCGAATACCCAGCGAAACTCGGCACGAGAAGTAAAATCAGCTCGCAGACGTGCGAAGATGGCGAGACCTTTCTCTGGGACGCGACGAGCGAGGGTGAGAACGAGCGGTTTGTGAGCCTTCAGGGTCCGACCCTGTAGGGAACGGGGGGCAAAACGAGAGGGGTCAACTCCGTAAGGAATGACTTTGATTTTGCTTTCTGTGACCCCCTCTTTGAGCAGTGCTTGTTTGGCACGGATGGTAGGGGTGTGGAAGAGGTAGACGTGTTGGTAGGCTTCTTGTTTCCAATGTCGCAAACGAGCAAATTTTTCGTTGTTGTGGGGGATGGTCTCCCAACAGGTGCAGATCAATTTGCTGATTACTCCCCTTTTGCGTAACTGTACGGCTTGATGGGTGTAGGGAGTATAGGTCTCGGCGGTGTGGATGATATCATGATTTAAATCATGATGTCGTTTTGATAAGTACTGTTCTAGGCCGAGGAGCCATTGTTCTCCACCGAAAAGGCGGTTAAATAGTTGGCGACGGAAGGGAAAGTTGGGGAGGTCGGTTGGTGACCACAATTTTGTATTCGGTAATTTTATGTCAGTGAGCGGATGCTGGCTGGTGACAACTTCTAGATCGTTAATACCGTAATAATTTTGGAGTTCGAATTCGTTGGCATGGCTGGCACGAAGGAGGTAAATCATAGATT
>JAZDDW010000036.1:0-9190 GCA_043809365.1 bacterium | reverse complement strand
ATGCTGACTCGCATTTATGGCACCGCTTTCGCGACTCAGGCAGAGTTGGACAAATATCTCTGGCAAATCGAAGAGGCCAAAAAACGTGATCACCGCAAGCTCGGCCGCGAACTTGATCTGTTCGCTTTCTCAGATCTGGTTGGTGCCGGTCTCCCGCTCTATACCCCCCGAGGATCCTTTCTCCGTCGTACTATTACCGACTTCATTGAGTCAGTCCAAAGTAAACTAGCCTACACCCAAGTCTGGACTCCTCAAATTGCCAAAGCCGAACTCTTCAAAACCAGCGGTCATTATGACAAATACAAGGGCGATATGTTCCGGGTGGTTAGCAACTACAGCGATGAAGAGTTCTTTCTGAAACCCATGAATTGTCCCCAACACGCCGAAATCTACAAAAGCCGCCCCCGCAGTTATCGCGACCTCCCCCTGCGACTCACCGACTTTGCCATGCTCTACCGCGATGAAAAACCTGGAGAACTCAATGGTTTAGCACGCGTCCGCGCCTTTAGCCAAGATGACTGTCACGTCTACTGCCGAGAAGATCAGGTAGATTTCGAGGTGGATCAAATGCTTACCATGATCAAACAAGTTATGGATACCTTTGGGTTCAAGTATCGCTATCGCCTCTCAACCCGCGACCCCGCCCACCCAGAGAAATATCTGGGTGACCCAAAAATTTGGAACAAACTTGAAGCTTGGGCGGTCAAAATCATGGAACGCAATCACATTGAATATTTTGATGGACCGGGTGAAGCAGCCTTTTATGGTCCCAAGATGGATTTAATGGCAACCGATGCCCTCGGCCGCGAGTGGCAACTTTCCACGGTTCAGATTGACTATGTTCAACCTGTCCGTTTTGACCTCGAATATACCGCGATAGATGGCTCCCGCCAACGACCGGTTACCCTCCATCGCGCCATTGCCGGTTCTCCCGAACGTCTAATTGGGATCTTGATCGAGCACTACGCCGGCGCTTTCCCTCTTTGGCTCTCACCCACCCAACTCACCCTCTTGCCTATCTCGGAGCATGAGCTTGAGTTTACCCAAAAATTAGCCGAGTCGCTCACTCAAGCTGGCTTCCGCGTAGAGGTAGATGAATCCGCCAACACCCTCGGCAAAAAGATGGTAAGGGCACGGGAGTGGAAAGTTCCCTACCTGGCCATCATTGGGAAAAAAGAAGTTGAAACCAATACCATTACCCTCAAGAATCGCTCAGGGGAGCAAATTACTCTCACTCTTGAGGAATGCATCACTAAACTTAAACAAGAAGTCTCGAGTAAGGTATAATAAAACTTCAGATGAAATTCTACGCCGTCAATCAATTCATTAAAGCCGCCGAGATGCGGGTTGTGGACGATACCGGCAAACAGATCGGGGTCATGACCAAAACCGAGGCACTCCGTATTGCCGAAGAAAAAGGAGTTGATCTTGTCGAAATTGCCCCCACGGCCAAGCCTCCAGTCTGTAAAGTAATTGATTTTAAAAAATTCAAATATCTCGAAGCCAAAAAAGATCGCGAAGGCAAAGCGGCTAGCGGCAAGGTTGAGATCAAAGAAATCCGTTTTTCTCCCTTTATTGCCATGGGCGACATGAATTCTCGGCTGGAGCGTATCAAAGATATCCTCGGAGATGGCGACCGGGTCAAGATTGTGGTAAAATTCACCGGTCGCCAAATTACGAAGGTTGAATTTGGGCATGATTTGATCAAAAAAATCTTGGTCAATCTCGAGGGGATAGCAACTGCCGACGGAGTTGCCAAACTCCAAGGTAAACAGCTATTTATTATTATCAACCCCACAAAAAAGAAAGTCTAACTATGAAAGGCACCAAGCGCCGCAGTAAAAGATCCTTGACCCGTCGGGTTAAAGTTAGCGCAACCGGCAAGATCATGCGCCGCACCCAAAACATGCGTCATCGCCGCTCTCACAAAGGCAAGGCACAAATTCGTCGCATGAAAACTGTCAAATTCTTAACCGGCATGACCGGGAGACGTATCAAAAAAATCCTCGGTGTATGAATACTTAATACCTAATACATAATCATTTATGACCAGAGTCAAAAATAGTCCCGCCAAACGCGCTCGCCACCACGTAGTTTTGAACCGTACCAAGGGCTTTCGCATGTCCAAGCATCGTCTCTGGAAAGTCGCCCACGAAGCCTATCTCCACGCCCTTGATTACTCCTTCAAAGGGCGCAAAGATCGCAAATCCGATTTTCGCACTCTCTGGATCATTCGGATCAATGCGGCCCTACGTGCTCTTGATGCTACCTACACTTACAGTAAGTTTATCAGTGCCCTGACCAAAAAGGGCATTATTCTCGATCGCAAAATTTTAGCCGACCTTGCGGTCTCCGATCCCACTGTTTTCAAATCAGTTGTTGACAAAGTTCTCGTCCCTAGTGTATAGTCCCGGGTTGCGAGGAGCAACCACCTGCTCGACTCTTGTATTTAGAGTTCGATGATCAGGAGGTTGCTTTTGGCGTATTTAGGGGTATATTAGATCTATGACACAACCAACAAACACTCAAAAACTAGATCAGATTCTTAAGGTCGTCACAAATCTTTCAACCAAACATGACCGACTAGAAACCAAGGTAGACGGTTTGGAAACTAAATTAGAAGGTTTGGAAACCAAGGTAGACGGTTTGGAAACCAAAATTGATCGCATCGAGTCAAACACAAAAGAAATCATCGAAACTCTTGCCGACGCCGTACTTTTAACCGGAAAAACCGCAGATCGCGTTACGAAATTAGAAAATGCTCAACCCCACTCATTTACTCCCTTTACCAGTGGGGCGTTTGTTGCGTAATCACCTAATTACCAAGACAATACAACAACCCGCATAATAAGCGGGTTTTTTATTGTAAAATAGACAAGACTATGAAAACTCAAATAGATCACATTCAGAAAGAATTCGAAACAGATCTGGAAAAAATCCAGACCCAGCCCGAGCTAGACACCCTCTATCTCAAATATCTCGGCAAAAAAGGGCTTACCACAGAGCTACTCAAAGGCCTACGGGATCTGAGCCTACAGGACAAGAAAACCTACGGCCCAATCCTAAACGAACTCAAAAACTCCCAGGAATTAGCAATAAAAGCAAAATCATCGATCATTGATCATCGACCATCGATCATCGATTTGACCATTCCTGGTCAAATCAAACCTACCGGCCGTCTCCATCCCACTACTGTGATTATTCGTGAAATGAACGAGTTTTTCCGCTACCACGGCTTTTCCATTGCCGAAGGCCCAGAAATAGAAACCGCCGAATACAACTTTCGTAAACTCAACTTGCCAGAGGGTCACCCGGCAACAGATCTACAAGACTCACTCTTTATTCAAGAACCGGATTTACTCATGCGCACCCATACTTCATCCATCGAAACTCGGATCCTGACAACCCACACTCCACCCCTCAGAGCAGTTGCTCCAGGCAAAGTCTATCGTAACGAAACTACTAACTCCACCAATGGTAGTTTTTTTCATCACTACCAGGGATTTGTCGTCGACATGGGTATCAACATGGGACATCTCAAAGACATCCTTACTCAATTCCATCAATTTTTATTTGGCCCAGATGTCAAACTCCGCTTCCGCTACAAATATTATCCCGAGGTTAGTCCTGGTATGGGTGTGGACATGCGCTGTCAATTCTGTGCGGGTAAAGGTTGCCAGGTCTGCAAATATCGAGGCTTCATCGAGGTACTTGGCAGTGGCATGATTCATTACAATACTCTCAAAGCGTGCAACATTGATCCAGAAATATACTCTGGTTATGCCTTCGGTATGGGTCTTGACCGCCTGGTCATGTCCAAATATGGTATTACCGACATTCGCAAACTCTACGGAGGAGAGATTGTTTACACATAATCTTTACAACTTTATGACTTTACAGACTTTAGGACTCAATTTATGAAAATTCCCCTCATCTGGCTCAAAGATTATCTCGAACTCAGCAAGTCGCCCCAAGAAATTGCTAACGACTTCACTCAACTTGGATTGATGCTCGACAAACCCATCGAGAACCAAGTTTTAGATCTCGAACAGCGCCTCAATCGCTCCGATCTTCTCTCTCTGATTGGCTGTGCCCGTGATCTCTCTGCCTTCGAGAATATCCCGCTCAAACTCCCCAAGTTTTCCACGAAATCCGGTAAACTCCCGACTCCCAGTTCCCAAATACCAATTGCCGTAAAGACTCCCCACGTCCGTCGCTTCCAGACACGCGTGATTAAAGGTATTAAAGTTGGACCCTCGCCCAAGTGGCTCACCGATCGGATTACGGCCTACGGCATGGAGTCTATCAACAATATCGTCGACATCACTAATTTTGTCATGATAGAGTACGGCCAGACGATGCACGCGCAGGATATCGCCAAACTGCCGGGGAACGACATCACCATTCGCCCAGCCAAATCCGGCGAACAAATCACCACACTCCTCGGCACCGAAGTTAAATTGGATTCCGACATTTTTGTGCTCACTTCTGGTGGGGTTGTTACCGTCATCGGTGGTATTATCGGTGGCAAAATGACCGGCGTCACCGAAGGGACAAACGACATCATCCTCGATGCCGGCAATTATGATTCCCGCATTATCCGCAAAATTTCCCGCCGGATCAAGATCATTAACGAATCGGTGAATCGCAACGACAAGTTTCTTGATCCCCGCACTATCGATATTGCCATGTCCCGAGCTACAGATCTAATTCTTCGATTGGCCGGAGGTACCGCTTACGAAAACGATGATTATTATCCTAACCCCGTTACCCCCAAAACCATGACTCTCCGTTTATCTAGACTCGCCCTCCTCTCTGGCATGGATATCCCTAGAGTTATTATCAAAAAAATCTTCAAATCACTCGAGTATGTCATCGTTGAAGAATCGACAGAAGCCATCACGCTCGAGGTACCATACTTCAGAACAGATCTCGAAGTTGAGGATGATCTTATCGGTGACATTCTTCGCATCAACAATTATTCAAATATTCCCAGCTCCTCCCTCACCACACCCGTACCTCAAGATATCACCCAATCGATTTATCGTTTCGGAGATCATTTGCGCGACCTTTTGGTAGCTCAAGGAGCTCACGAACATATTACCAGTTCTCTTGTTACTTCAAATGGAGAAAGTAACGAAATTGTTCTTGCCAATGCCTTATCTAGCGATCAAAATGCTCTTCGTACAACCCTAATTCCTGGCCTTACCCACGTTCTGTCTACATATCGTAAACACAAAAAACCAAATCTAACTGTGTTTGAAATTGGTAAAGTCTTTAACAAACAAAATCGTAAATATCTTGAACACCGCCAGTTAACTGTCTGCTCCGATGGTGATGTCCGTGATTCCCTCGTCACATTACTGCATGCACTCGGTATTTCTGGTACTATCGGCCAATTACAAGCTAACAGCTATACTCTCGACACCCAAGAGCTCATGGCGCTTGCCAAGGACTACACAGGAATAACCTCCAAATATTCCCACACTCAATCACGCGATCTTTCCCTCCTTGTTCCATTCAATTTAACCTATGCTGATATCACCAAAACCATTGCTAAACTCACTTTAACCATTAAAAGTATAACCTGTAAATCTTTTACCAAATTCAAAGACTCCAATAACTACCTCCTGACAATAACTTGGCCAGAAAAATCCGATCTTGATACAGAACAAGCCCTGATTCTCACTACGCTTAAAAAGGCTCTGAAAATTGAATCAAAATCTTAAGGCATTGCGGATCCGGTTGCGGTGGGAGAGGGAACAAAATCATAATCCATCCTCACACCAATCCTGATCGAAGTACTAGTTTCTCCCCCGTCTTTAGTTTTCACTCTGCCCATCAGTTCATATGTTCCATCGGGTAGAGTGATGCTTGTGGTTACTTGTTTACTGGCACCAAACGTCTCGATCTCACTTCCATTCTTATACAACTTAATCCACTCAATCTCCTTGTTTGTAGTAATACCTAATCTAACTTCAACCGTATTTGATTCCATTCTGCTGTTCCCACTGGGCTTTTCAAAGCCAATTACCGTCTCGGTATTAGCAGGACAATACTCTCGTGGCACTTTGTATTTTGTTTCACCTTGACTATCAATCCACGCCCAGATATCATCTTGCCACGCACTACTCTCATTTTTCAGCACATAATATTCCTTTTCGTTAAACTCTCCCCGTGCCACGTCCACTTCACTGGCCAACTTATTTTCATCGGACCTACATACCTTTACTTTGGTATGCATCGGATCTGGTTCTGTGGGAATCGTTCCTTTCACAAAATAGTCTGCTCGTGTGGGGTAACCATCGTGTTCTGGGTATCCCGAGATCGTGTCCACCAAGCGACTCTCGATTCCTGCAGGTGCTACAAAATCCTCTCCTTTATATTTCTCCCAAGTTTTTAGCATAATCTTGCGCCAAATAGGAGATGCCCCGGTCACTCCAGACGCCACCTCTTTCATCTGCGAGTTATCATTGTTTCCCACCCATACCCCAACCACAGCCCCTGTACTCCACCCAATCGTCCAGTTGTCTCGCTTATCGTTGGTTGTTCCAGTCTTAACTGCGATTGATCTCCCATTCATATTTAAATAGCTATTAGCTCCGAATGTGAGCAGTCGGGCATTATTGTCATATAGCACGTGGTTGACAAGAAATGCGACTTCCGGTGTGAGTACTCGCTGTTTCTGTGCTTGTTTAGACTCATAGAGAGTTCTTCCATCTTTCACTACCTTTAGAATAGAAACGGGCTCTACACGTTCTCCACCATTGGCAAACGCCGCGTATGCATGCACCAAGTCAAATAGTCTCACTTCCCCGCCTCCCAGAGTCACAGATAAACCAAATCTTGTCATATTGACGGGACTTGGCTCTAAACTCGGGAATCCCATATCATAAGCCTGCTGTAACATATCTTTAAGTCCCACCAGTGCCAATAGCTTGACAGCAGGGACGTTCAGCGAAGACCCCAGAGCATAACGCAGTTGGACTGGTCCATGGAACTTGCCATCATAATTTTTGGGTTCGTAAAACTCGCCTTCTTTAGCTCCAGGAAACTTGGTGGATACGTCAAGGAGAACACTCGATGGTGAATAGCCCTTGGCAAATGCGGTCGCGTAAGTCACTGGTTTAATTGCGCTCCCCGGCTGGCGTGACGACAAGACCACATTTACTTTCCCATCATAGTCAGGTGCAAAGTAATCTTTTGACCCAACCATCGACAAAATTTCTCCATTTTGTGGAGATAGCACCATCGCCGCTCCATTAGTCACGTGTACTTTCTCTAGGTTATCAATTTCTTCCTTAACGGCTGTTTGAGCATAATCTTGTAGTTCCGAGTCCAGGGTAGTGGTTACCGTATATCCACCTTCTTCAACCAGTGCCTCACCGAGCAACTCAACTAGCTGGTCTTTTACAAAAAATACAAAATGTGGAGCTTTTAGTGCACCCGCTTGCTCTCTAAATTTGATGCCTTCGAGTTCCTTGGCACTCTGATTTTCGGTATCTTTATCGATGTATCCATCCTCACGCATGCGCCTAAGTACCGCCATTGCCCTAGGAACATAAGCTGTTTTATCACTCCCATATGGGGAGTAGCGTGAAGGCGCTTGAGGCATCCCAGCTAGAATGACTGACTGGGTTAGCGTCAAATCTTTGGGTTCAATGCCAAAATATCGTTCCGAGGCGGCCGCAATCCCTACCGCCGTACCACCATATGGGGCCTCGTTTAGATACATCTGCAAAATCTCATCCTTACTAAATTTGCGCTCTATCTGGAGCGACAATACCAACTCTTTAAACTTACGCGGGAGCGATCTCTCACTTGTCAGCAGGACATTCTTGACGAGTTGCTGAGTCAAGGTCGAACCTCCCTGGGCACGCCCACGAGTAATCCCACGCAGGAGTCCCCGAATCATTCCCCAGGTACTAAAGCCTTGGTGGGTATAAAATTCCTTGTCTTCAATCGCAATTGTAGCCTGCTGAAGCTGCTTAGGTACATCGGCTATTTTGATCGGAATCCGATTATAATCTTGGTATAGTTCATACAACGTCCCACCCTCTCGGTCAAGTATCTTCGTCGAAAATCCCTCCCGTCGCACGATTTTGTTAGGATCTGGCAGACTGCGTGCAAACCACGCAAACATCACAAACATTAAGAATATCCCTGCTAGTGTTCCAAACAGCGCGGTAAGCCCTAGATACTTGAGAATTGTTTGTTTGTCCCACCGTATTTTCCCTCGTCTCCCATACTTCCTCTGCTTCCACACTTGTGCCCAATCTTGCATAGCTAAGAGTATATCACTTGATGTACAATATTCTTTATGCAAATACCTCCCGATCTCTTAACTCGTCGCGTCGCCAAAATCTTGCCGGATAAAGAAGGGCTAGAAAAGCTGATAGCCAGCAAAAAAATTCGCCTCTACCAGGGTTTTGACCCCACAGGTGGTCATCTCCACCTCGGTCATGCTGTCGGGATGCGCAAACTCATGGACTTTGCGCGGGCCGGCCACGAGGTGATCTTTCTCTTTGGTACAGGTACTGTTCTTGTTGGCGACCCCTCACTTCGCGACACCGGCCGCAAACTCATTACCCAAGCAGAAATTGACGAAAACATTAAAGATTGGAAGAGGCAAGTTTCTCCTCTTGTTGATTTCTCTCAAGTAACTATTAAACAAAATGGCGACTGGCTCACCAAACTCACCCTAAAAGAAATTATTGGTATTGCCAGCAACGTTAGCGCTACTCAGTTATTTAAAAGAGAATCATTCACTCGTCGCATCGAAAAAGGTGATCCCGTCTGGTACCACGAAACCATGTACCCACTCCTCCAGGGTTACGACTCGGTGGTCATGGATGTAGATCTCGAGATAGGTGGAACCGATCAAGAGTTTAACATGCTCGTCGGTCGTGAACTCCAGCATAAAATGCACAATCGGGAGAAATTTGTGCTCACAACTCCCATGATCCCAGGGACCGACGGGAAGAAAATGAGCAAGTCTGCCGGTAACTGCATCTACCTAGACGACAAGCCAGCAGACATCTATACCAAGCTAATGGCCATCCAAGATGATCTTATCCCCACTTATTTTGAGTTATTAACCGATCTCACTATGGAAGAAATTGAGACTCTTGATCCCGCCAAACCCGTAGAAAACAAAAAACGCCTCGCTTATGATCTTACTCGCCAACTC
>JAZDDW010000035.1:0-4873 GCA_043809365.1 bacterium | reverse complement strand
GGGGTTAGTAGAAGCACATCGAGATCCAGGAATAATGCATAGGGCATTTTCTTTGCAACTATACCGAATGCGAGATGGAAAAAAAGAATTGCTATTACAACAGAGAGCAGTGGGGAAGCCAGTGTTTCCGTTTTATTGGGCGAATACCTGTTGTCACAATATGGAGCCGGGGGAAGTGTATATACCCAGAGCAGTAACGAGAGTGAAAGAGGAGATGGGGGTGGTCGTTAACGAGTCGGCTTTGCGAGAACTGTATAAATTTACGTACTATGCGCCTGATGTTGAGGGATGGTGCGAAAATGAGTTGGATACGGTAATAGTCGGGGAGTGGTCGGGAGACTTAAAATTAAATCCTGAAGAGGCGATGAATAGTCGGTGGATTGAGTGGAGTGAGTTACAGCGGGAACTGGAAAATGAACCCGACAAGTACGCGCCATGGTTTCAGATGATAATGAACGACGAGAGGTTTGGCCGCGTGTTCGAATGATTTAGGTGGGAATACCGACTCTTTGTGAGTTACTAGTTAGTTGGGGAGATTGAATACCATGACATTGTTTGTTGGTGGGCCGGAGATTGAGGGAGAGCCTGGGCCAAATTGGCCGTATCCAAGTACTGAGGAAGGTTGGGATAACGATAACGATACGACTAGTGAGCCTGGACCGGAGGAATAAAAGTGTCAAAGACATTCGGCAAGGTGATTTTGTCGGGTGAGCATGCGGTTGTGTATGGTAAGACAGCAATAGTGGCGAGCATTGGATTGGGCGTGAGAGTAAAAACTGTGGGTAAGGGAAAGAGTGATTACAACCCAGTGGTTGCCAAGGCAATAGAAATTGCTGGGGGAAGTCAGGACTTAAAACTTGAGATAGAAAGTGATCTTCCGGTTGGATCTGGACTAGGATCTTCGGCAGCAGTGGCGGCAGCAGTAATAAAAGAGGTGAGGAAACAATTGGGAAAACCGATAGATCAGGACGAGTTGTTTCGGTTGACGCTAGAGTGTGAAAAAATTGCACATGGAAATCCATCCGGAATTGATCCAGCGGCAGTGGTGTATGGGGGGTTGATTGCATACACCAAAGGGCAACCATTAGAGCAATTATTGGTAAAAAGACAATATAAACTGCTATTAGTAGATACTGGTAAACCAGTAGAATCAACCAAAGAAATGGTGGAAATGGTTGCAAATAGTGTAAAAACGACAGAGGTTATAGAGAAAATTACATATATGGTACGAGAGATAAAAGATAGGTTAGGGAGAAAACAAGATATTGGGAATTGCATAAATCAGAATGGATTACTTTTGGAAGAGTTGGGGGTAGTGGGGGAGGATGCCATAAAATTGAGTAACAAACTAAGATCGCTTGGCGCTGATGTAAAAATAACTGGCGCAGGCGGGGTTCAAACCGGATCGGGAATGATGATTGTAATGAGTAGTGATCTGGCAAAATTCAAAGAATTTCTAGATAATAAGCAGTTCAAGTATTTTGAGACGATAGTTGGAGGGAAACAATGATTACTGCATCGGCGCCGGGGAAACTGATGCTATTTGGGGAGCATGCGGTCGTGTATGGATCGCCGTGTATCGTGACGGCGGTGGATCAGCGAGTGCGGGTGTCGGTAGAGCCCAATGGTGAGGGGGAGATCCACGTTTGCTCACCAAATGTGGGACTCGATGAGTATCACAAAAAATTGAGCTCACTTGGACGAGACGATGTACCAAAATCGATGCAGTTTGTGGAGATGCTGGTGAAGCGATTTTATGAGAAATATCACATTAAAAGGGGAATACGGGTTTCGACAGAGTCGGATTTTTCTACACAATTTGGATTTGGGTCGAGCGCGGCGGTCGTTTCGGCGCTTACCATGGCACTATCAGAGTATTTTGGGAAGACGATAGAGAAGAAAGAGATTTTTGAGATGGCATATCAAGCAGTCCTTGATGTGCAAGGGGTGGGAAGCGGGTTTGATGTGGCAGCAAGCGTATATGGGGGGACGCTGTATTATGTGACTCCAGGGTCAATAATCGAGAATATATATGAAGGTGAGCTGCCGATGGTAGTGGGATATACAGGAATCAAAGCAGATACACCCACCTTGGTCCGTCAAGTGGCGGAACTTAAGCGCAATGAAGGATGGGTAGAGGCGGTTTTTGGGGACATCGCCGACTTGGTGAATAAGGCAAAAAGTGAATTTGTGAAGCGAAATTTTGTACAACTAGGGAAGCTCATGAACAAGAATCAAAAACTACTGGAGACACTGAACGTGAGTTCGGTAGAATTAGATAAGTTGATTAAAGTGGCGCGGGAAGCTGGGGTGTATGGGGCCAAACTGTCGGGTGCAGGAGGGGGGGACTGCATGGTTGCATTTGTTGGGGAAAAAGTGAGAGAGGAGGTGGGGGAAGCTATTGAGGGAGCTGGGGGCGTATGGATGAGGGTGAAGACGGGAGCGGAGGGAGTAAAATTGGAAGTATGAAAAAAGCCACAGCAATTGCACATAGTAATATTGCGCTGGTGAAGTATTGGGGGAAGGGGGACGAAAAGCTGAGATTGCCAGTGAACTCGTCGGCGGCAATCACTCTGAATAATCTCACAACCACGACAACGGTAGAATTTAGACAAGATTTGACCACTGATCAAGTTGAGCTTTTGGGCGATGGATTTGAGGCGAGGGAGGTGGAGAAAGTTAGTAAGCACCTGGATAGGGTGAGGCAACTAGCGAAGATTGAGTGGAGGGCGAAAGTGGTCTCACAAAATAGTTTCCCGAAAGCAGCGGGGATGGCATCATCGGCGTCTGGGTTTGCGGCACTGACGGTGGCGGCAGTAGGGGCGGCGGGACTAGATTTAAGTGAGAAGGAACTGTCGATTTTGGCGAGACAAGGATCTGGATCAGCGAGTAGGTCGATACCTGGAGGAGTGAGTGTGTGGCACGCAGGAACAAGTAGTGAGACATCATTTGCCGAGCGGATTGACTACCCGAAAGAGTGGGACCTACATGTATTATTGGTCATGGCAGAGGATACGTCAGCCAAGAAAGTGGGGAGTACAGAGGGGATGGCACTAGCCGTGACGAGCCCGTATTTTACAATCGCGGCTAAAGAAGCCGAACAAAACATTTTGAGAATAACCACGGCGATGAGTAGGGGGGATTGGAGCGCATTTGGGAAAGTGATCGAGGATGAGTGTTATCGACTCCACGCTTTGTGTATGACAACTACACCCAACATATTGTACTGGCGAGGGGTAACGGTCGAAGTGTTCCAGCGTTTGCTAAAAATGAGAGAAACTGGGGTACAAGCTTTCTTTACAGTGGATGCAGGACCACATGTGCACGTAGTGTGCCAGGGGAAGGATGTAGAGGTAGTGAAAAATGAGCTAAGCAAGTTGAGTGGTATTAAGACGATAATTGAGTGTGGAATAGGTGGGGGGGCAAGCATATGCTAGATACGAACAACGTTCCCAAACATATCGCAATTATCATGGATGGGAATAGGCGGTGGGCAAAAAAACAGGGGCTAGCGGCTATTGCGGGGCATGCGTATGCAGTGGATAAAGTGGTCGAAAACCTGATTGAGCGGGCGGGGGAGCTGGGGGTGAAATATCTCACTCTCTGGGCGTTTAGTACGGAGAATTGGAATCGAGACGAAAAAGAGGTGACGGGACTCATGAATTTGTTTCGCAAGGCTCTGATGACCAAGGTGGAGAAGTTTATCGCCAAAGGAGCGAGGTTACGACTAATTGGGGATATGAGTCGTTTTGCCCCCGATATTCAGGAGGGGATGAAAAAGGCGATTGAGGCAAGTAACAAAAACGACAAGATAACGGTGACGTTTGCGTTGAACTATGGAGGAAGGGATGAAATCAAGCGAGCGGTAGAAAAAGGGGGGAAGCGGTTCGAAAAATATTTGGATACGGCGGGAACGCCAGATCCGGAATTGATAATTAGAACCGGAGGGGAACAGAGGATGAGTGGGTTTTTGATGTGGCAGAGTGCTTATAGCGAGTGGTATTTTACCGAGACATTATTTCCCGATTTTGGACCTGCGGAATTTGATAAAGCGATTGAGGAATATCAAGGGAGACAGAGACGGTTTGGGAAGTAAAATTATCGAGTTGTTGACATACTTGATGTGTAGTGATATGTTATGGGGTTGTTGGAGGAATAATGACGGTTACGGTTGCCAAAAGCGTTTTGTTGAGTAGCTTGTCTAAAGATGGGCGGTATTGTAGTGATGGTAATCTAAGGGGCGCCTGTTTCGTGGGATTTTTGGCTCAAATGGGGGAAGAAGTATCGTTGGATGAATTGGCTAGCTGGTTCGATGTACATGTCGAGACGGGACAGGTTTCTATTGCGTGTAAGGGGTGTGCCCCCGACTGGCAACGCCAATGTGTTACCCGGACATACTTTTATGCCCACCAGTTACATGGGGCAATAGAGTGTGAAAGCTGTAACGGACTGGGGAAATTTCCGGAATCACCTAATGGCTGTTATTGCGGAGAATGCGGAATGACTGGTTATAGGAATGTGGCGAGCAATGGACACGAGAGAAGATGATTTAGCTGACGATATTTACTTTGAAGATAACCTGGAGGATCTGGGCGAGCCAGTAGGCGAGGAAAATGATGATAAAACCCACTAGGGCAGAGGTGACCATTTTTTTGCCTTTCTCTTGACTCTCTTTGTCGGCGGCTCCAGTTAACATGGTAAAGCCCCCACCAATCAACATGCCAAAGAGAACTAAACCAGCGAGGGTGAGGGCGTAGGGCAAAAGAGTACTGGCAATACCCCCAAGACTATCGGTGCCGGCTTTGAGACCGAGGTCTTGATTAAGCTTGTTGTAGTCAATAAAGTCGGCCATAGATTAATTGAATCCGGGTAG
>JAZDDW010000034.1:0-7082 GCA_043809365.1 bacterium | reverse complement strand
CTTCATCATCTGGATCTGGTCTACCCCAAAGTGCTGGCGCATGCGCCGCCCATAGTTGTACGCCACCCCCGGCACTTCTCGCGCTGTCATAATCTCCGCGTAATATGCCTCCAGCTCCCCTCGCTCAAAGGGCAAGTATTCAGGGAAATATACCTGGGTCGGATCCTCCTCTTCCACCACTGCCGTCAAGTTCAAGATTTCTTTCAGTTCATTATTCTTACTATATCGTGTATGTTTTGGTCGGCCATATTTGTAGATTTCGTTCAGTAGTTTGAGCCAAGTCTGTGCCACGGTTTTCCCGTGCACATAAAACCCAGTCTGCTCGCTAGGTAGCACCTCCACCTTGGGCTCGCTCTTGGGGAACTCACGTGGCTTGCTGGCAAACGGTTCTTTCTTCACCTTGGACAGTTCCTCCATTTTCTCGATCAGCTGATCCTTGGTCCGCCCCCGCAAATCGACAATTTCTATCTCCCGTCTAAACTCCGCGATGATCTCGTCGGGAATCTCTCTCTCTATTTCTCCCCGCCCCTTGATGATTTTGCGTTTTCCGTCAATCCCATTTTTCATAAACGAGAGCAGTGAATGACCCGAGAGCGACATCTCGCTCCCCCAGATCACAATCGTCCGGATATTGGGGTTGGCCATCACGTTCCGAATCATGGCGTTGATCCCTTGTGCACTATACAGATTCCCGATCACGTTATATGGGAGTTTCTCCACAATTTTCTCGACAATCCCCCGCTCCGTCCACAACGTACAAATCCCCACATGATTGGTCTCATCCTTCACTTTCAAAATATCGTGATACAGCCTCGGCCAGTTCTCGATTGGTTTAATTTGATTTTTCGTCTTTTTTGTCATATAATACCTTCAAATTGGCATTAGCCACGACCCCGCGCAAGCGGGGGCAAAATTTTCTCCCGAGTATACTTCACAACTTTCTCAAAATCAGTCGGGTCCAACTCTCCCAGTTTGTTCCAAATACGCTTTGAACTAAATACCCTCAACTGTGATATTAATACTGATACTTCTCTGCCCTGCATACTAACGGGCAAATAGTATTTATTATTTTTTAGTTTTGTACTCATGGGTAGTCCGACAAATAGTTCTTGATTAAATTTCTTAATAACTAAAACCGGGCGAACATAATTGCCGTTTTTCCCATCTTCTTCAAATCCCACATTTACTCCGACTGACACCCACCAGATATCTCTTTCTTTAAAATATGGCGCTCTCGACGTTTTCGCATCAGTCTCTTTCTTTTTTTCTATCCACCCATCAAAATCCTTAAAGTAACTCATTTGTACATCATATCAAAGCCGGGGCTATCATCCCAAGGCATCAAAGTAGATCACAAAATCCCCACATGATTGGTCTCATCCTTCACCTTCAAAATATCATGGTACAGCTTGGGCCAGTTCTCGATGGGTGTCACACTCTTACTCATTCCCCGATCTTACCAAAAGATATTACGCTTGGCCACTAAATCAACCATGCAATCGACTCAAATATGTATCTAGTTCACCACTCTCCAACATATTCTGTAAAGTTCGCATCAGAGTTGTAGACAAAGGAACACGGGCCAAGTAATCATCCAGGTAACTGGCGGCCTCATTCGATGCGGCGCTATCTAATTGCGCCATGCGTTGAGATTGCGTTTCCAAAAATGCGTATTCCTTTTAATCTGTTCAGCGGTCAACTGACCGAGCGTTAGCAATTCATTTGTTTTTCTACTCATGTCCCATAGTTTACTATTACACATCCACTATGTCAACCGCACACACTATACCCACACCCATAGCATTTTTTGCACCCCTCTTCGATCACAATTTTACCCCCACACTCCGGACAAACATCGTCAGTATTCCGGTTTTCCTGTGTTCCGGTTTTCCGGTTCCTCACTGGATTACTGGAGGACTGGATCACCGGAGCACTACCTTTTCCCACATTCAGTACCTGCTCTCCTCTACTCTTGTCCCTATACACCGTGATCCCCTTACATTTCAAATCGGCCGCCAGCATGTAGACTTTCATTACATCCTCGACCGTGGCTGTAGAGGGCAAGTTAATCGTTTTACTGACGGCGTTATCCGTATATTTTTGGAAAGCCGCTAGCATCCTCACGTGCATCTCTGGCGGTATATCCATCGAAGTTACAAATACTTCCCTTATCTTCTTGGGTATCCGCTCGATCTTGGACACACTCCCCTCACGAGCAATCTCATCCATCAGTTCGCTGGAGTAGAGCCCATTGACGTGCTTGATCGCCCGCACTAGATCATTATTTACCTCTGGCAGTTCATACTGCCCCATACTCTTACGGAAATAGGCCAGGGCAAAATGTGGCTCAATGCCGCTACTGGCCCCCGCCATCATCGAGATACTCCCGGTGGGGGCAATCGTCGTCACCGTTGCATTACGAAAATGCTTGTATCCTTTTTTCTGCCAACTGCTTCCTTTAAAATTGGGAAAGTTACCTTTCTCTTTTCCCAGTTTCGCCGACTCATCGTGCCCTATTTTCTGCACAAATTCCATCACATCACCCGCGAGCTTCAAGGCTTTTTTTGTCTCATACGAGACATGTAGTTTAACAAGCATATCCGCCCAGCCCATCACTCCCAAGCCAATTTTCCGGTTTCCCTTGACCATCTCCGCAACTTGGGGCAGAGGGTACTGACACACCGAGACCACATCATCCAACATGCGCACGGCGATTCTCACCGTTTCGTCCAATTTTGGGTAATCAACCATCGCCTCACCATTGATCCCTTTGACGTGCACCGCTAGATTAATACTCCCCAAATTACACGCTTCATAAGACAAAAGTGGTTGTTCCCCACACAAGTTCACCGTTTCCAGCTGTCCCACCTGTGGGGTCGGATTATGCCTCTCGATCTCATCGATAAAAATAAGCCCCGGATCTCCCGTTTTCCACGCGAGTCTAGCCGCCTCTTCCATCAGTCCTCGTGCAGAGATCTGGGTGCTTACCACTCCGGTGCGTGGGTTAATTAGTTCCCATTCTTGATTGTTTTTGACCGCAGTTACAAATTTACGGGTAATCGCGAGCGAATAATTGATGTGGGGCAGATTAGTCCCTGACTCTTTACAGTGGATAAACTCCCACACGTCTGGGTGCGTGACGGGCAACGTCACCATATTCCCGCTTCGCCTCCTCCCTGCCTGCACGTAAATATCGGAAGCGTCGTTGATGAGTTGCATTAGCGCAATCGGTCCTGCCGCCGCTCCCGAGGTCGTGGATACTTTATCTCCCTTGGGTCGGATGTGACCAAAATTAAACCCCACCGCGCCCCCATATTTTTTGAGGATCGATGACTCTTTTAGACTTTCAAAAATACCTTCGATATCATCCGGCATCGGCATCACAAAGCAATTGGCCAGTTGATTATTGGCCGTGCCTGCATTGGCGAGCGTTCTCCCCCCTGGAACAAATCTCTGCTCCCGCATCACTGTTTCAAATTTCTCTTCCCACCCTTTGCGGTTTTTGGGCTCGGCCTTTGCCAAAAATTTGGCTGTCCTGCCAAACATCCCCCCCGGTGTCTCGATCACCTCTCCCTCACTATCTCGCCGTAAATACTTCTCCTTAGCTACGAGGAGCGCGTTATAGGAGAGTCCGATATCATCATGTACCCCCAGCGCCCGCTTACTAGCTTCAATCTGACGCTTTTTCTCCCGATTCAGGATGTAAGCTTTGGCCGTTTTGTAGTGGGTACGCTCCAAGAGTACTCTCTCCACCATATCCCCAATCTCGGCTGTTGATACCCGTCTCATCCGCCCATACTGCTTAGTAATGCGCGCCACCACTTCCTGTGCTATTTGCTTCGCCAGCCCTTGATCTGTCCCCCCCACGTCTTGCGCAGCCAGGAAGATACTATCGGCAATCTTGCCACTGTCTAGTTCTTGCTCCCGCTCATTTCTCTTCAGTACTTGCATGCCCTCCATCCTACTGGAAATAACCCCGCCCGCGCAATACCACAAAGTGGTTCAAACTCGCAGATCACGAGCTACTCCTTCTTCGGTACCTTCCACGCCGCCCACTTACAGGTCGGGTAGTTCTCACAGCCGTAAAACTTGGCCCCTTTGCGCGATTTCATCATCCTCACTCGTCCCCCGTCTTCTGGACACACCGCATCTTTCACGTATTCGACATATGGCTTGGTATATTTACACTTTGGGTAGGTCGAACACGAGAGAAACTTCCCAAACTTGCCTGTCCGGATGATCACTTCCCCAGCTTGACACACTGGACATTTCTCTCCCGTCGATTCGGTCGCCACCTTAACTCGTACTCCCGTCTCATCTACCTTTTTGATTTGTACAGAGAGTGGCTCCCAAAATTCTCGCACCGTCGGTACCCACTCTTTCTTGCCTAGAGCGATCAGATCGAGATTGCTCTCCATCTTCGCCGTAAACTCATACGCAAATACTTGGTCAAAATTCGCCACCAAAAAGTCCACAACCGCCTCCCCTACAGCCGTAGGGTGAAAGCTTTTTTCTTCCTTGATCACATAACCTCGATCCTGAATCGTCGAGATAATTGCCGCATAAGTGGATGGTCGCCCAATCCCTCGTTTTTCCAATTCTTTGATGAGTCCAGCCTCACTATAGCGCGCAGGTGGGTTGGTAAATTTCTGTGAGGGATCCACTTTAATCAAAGAAAGTATCTCTCCCGCAACCACTTCCGGCAAAAACACATCATCTGCAGTTTTACCCAACTTAAGATATCCATCAAAAATCATTCTTTTGCCATCGGCCTTCAATTCGTACTTTGTATCGGCCTCCACTAAAATACTTGTTTTATCAAATCGTGCATCTGCCATCTGGCACTGCAGGAAACGCGCACGGATCAGCTCATATAGCTTCTGGTGTCGGCTGGTGATGCCATTATTTAGACCTTGCCTGCCGGCAGGCAGGTCTTCCCCCCTACGCCCCACGTCGGTCGGTCTGATTGCTTCATGCGCTTCTTGCGCACTCGCTGATTTAGTCTTATATACCCTGGGTGAGCTAGGCAGATATTCTTTGCCGTAGGTTTTCTCAATGTATCCCCTCGCCATAGCGACTGCTTCTGTGGCAAGATTAAACGAGTCCGTGCGGTGATAGGTGATCAAACCCTGTTCATACAGATTTTGGGCAATCTGCATAGTCATCTTCGCGCTCCAGCCCATTACGTTCGATCCTGCTCGCTGGAGTAGCGAGGTGGTAAAGGGTGGGTAAGGCGAACTAGTTTGCTCTTCTTTGGTCACCCCCGATACTACATATTTCGCCTTTTCCAAATCAGCAATAATTGTCTTGGCTAGTTCCCCATTGTCAATTTTTACTGCTTTCCCCTCTATTTTCACCAGTTGTACTCTCAATTCCCCCATTTGAGAATTTATGATTTGGGATTTGAGATTTGTATAGATTTCCCAATATTCCTCTGGCACAAATTTTCGTATCTCTCGCTCCTTCTCTACAATCAACCGGACTGCAACCGATTGCACGCGCCCCGCCGACAGACCTCTCCTCACCTTTTTCCACAACACCGGCGACAACGTATAACCCACTAACCGATCGAGAACTCTCCGTGCCTGTTGAGCGTTCACCATTTTCATATCCACGCTTCCCGGATGTTTAAGCGCTTCGTCAATCGCTGTTTTGGTGATTTCGTGGAACGTCACCCGCCTATAATCATGTTTCCCCAGTAAGTACTGCACATGGAACGAGATTGCCTCTCCTTCCCGGTCAGGGTCGGTTGCGAGATAAACGATACTGGCATCCTTGGCCAGTTTTTTGAGCTCCGCTACCCGTGCTTTCTTACTCGCAGCTACTTCGTAGGTCGGGGCAAAATCATGTTCTAAATCAATCGCCAGTCCCCCACCCTTCTCCGGGAGGTCGCGCACATGCCCGTACGACGCCTCGATTCTGTATGCACTACCCAAAAACTTCGAAAGCGTCCTGGCTTTGGTTGGTGACTCGACAATGACTAAATCCATATTGTTCCAAAATACGCGCTTATCCCAGACGTGTCAACAAATCCTCAACTACTCTCCCTATCACCTCTCCCACAATTTTCCTCTCCTCGCTGAGAAAATCCTGCAAGCTATATACCACTCCAGGTACCCCCTTGTTGCCTCTTACTTCCCTATTTTCTACTCCCACTCGCACATTCCAGAACTGATCCGTCCCCAGCGTTTGTTCAATCGATAACAAACCATTGTGGACCTGTGGCCCTTTGCCATGCTGGATCTTATAGCTCCCAAGCGCAATATCCAAATCATCATGTGCGATGTATAGATCGCTATTCTCTATTTTGTAAAAACGGCAAATACTTGCCACCGCTCGCCCGCTTTCATTCATAAATGTTTGTGGCTTGGCCAAAATTAGACCTTTTTCTTGGATCATCTCTGCTTTAAACTTTTCGTTATTTGAGAATTTGAGAATTTGGGATTTGAGAATTTGCTTCGCCAACTTCTCCGCCACCATAAACCCGACATTGTGACGATTCTTACTATAATTCTCTCCTGGATTACCCAGACCCACAATTAATTTCATTCGCTCATTATATCCTCTACCTTCCCCACTGGTATACACCCATCTCTAATCAGTTCCACACTTCCCTCATACGTCGGATCATTTATCGGCCCAGGTACAATATACACATCCTTACCTTGATCCGCCGCAAAGCGCACGGTAATCTTGGTCCCACTACTTTTTGGTGACTCGGTCACCAACACGCACTGACTAATGCCCACGACTATTCTGTTGCGCACAGCCAAATTTTGCTTGGTCAGGCTAACACCTCCGGGGTGTTCAGAGATAACTAGTCCCCCACTTTTCACAATTTGCTTGCGCAACTCCACATGCTCTGGTGGGTAAGTCATGTCCAGCCCATGCGCCAGTACCGCGATCGTTTTACCACCGACGCAAGCATGCCTGCCTGCCGATAGGCAGGTCTCGTGCGCCACTCTATCTACTCCACGCGCCAATCCCGAGACAATTATCCACCCAGCTCCCACCAACCCGCGTACAAATTTCTCGGTCACCATCCTCCCGTACTCACTCATCCGTCGCGTTCCCACCACCGC
>JAZDDW010000033.1:0-14616 GCA_043809365.1 bacterium | reverse complement strand
CGGAAGGGATCCACACCAAGATGAAATTGATCAAGCGACAAGGGTTCGGCTACAGGAACAAAGAAATATATCTGCGCAAGCTCGTGCTTGGTTTTCTCCCACTCGCTGCGCTTATATCACCACACTTATTGCAATAGAGCCCTATTTCGTTAGGTAAACCCACCACTCTACCCATATACTCGCCAACTCCATCACTCAGAGTATAAGAAACAACTTCACCTCTCAGTGGAGAAGCTATCTTATATGACATTTTATTTACTAGATAAATTTCGTTGTGCTTAAAACTAGGCTCCATTGAGTTTCCGTCTACTATCGCATAACGCACCAACGATCTGACAAAAATTAAAAATAAAAATAAACCTGCCAAAGCTAAAATTATTGCCTTCATAAACTTATTGCCAATTTTAAAAATCCATATCAAAAAGGAAATTGAACCTACAACGGCAGACATTACCAAAATTAATGTAAAAATACCCACAGCATCAAAAGATCCATTTTTATCCGTAACAACACTTGCCATCATACCTACCAGTGAAAGAACGAATATGATAATGGAAACAAGCCAGATATTCCTAAAAACTCTTCCCTTATGTGGTTTAACTGATGATTTGCTTGTCTTTGGCTTCGTATTCATACAGAAGAATTATCTTGATAATACGCCCCATGATGATATGAAAGCAA
Organism: bacterium; assembly: GCA_043809365.1. Classification (GTDB taxonomy): domain Bacteria; phylum Patescibacteriota; class Microgenomatia; order UBA1400; family UBA12108; genus CAJAUT01. Next base: position 13,935 of record JAZDDW010000033.1, on the reverse strand, counting down.
GACATATCTGGTAAAGAATGTCTAAGCATAGTGAAAAAACACAAAATTCCACCCTGGGTGTGAATAACACCCCGGGTGTGTCTGTCTGGTAATTAGACCATTTTTGATAATTATCGATATGCTATAATTTCGCCATGAAAAAGAAAGCAAAAGTACTGAACTATCGAGTTATTCTAGAGCAAGACGAGGATGGAGTCTTTGTGGCGAGCGTTCCTTCCCTCCAAGGTTGCTACACTCAAGGAAGTACTTTTGAAGAAGCGATGAATAATATTCGCGACGCCATCGGACTACATCTATCAGTAAAAAAGGATTTAGTACACGAATCAGATGACACTCATACCGAATTCGTCGGTGTCAAAAATATTTCTATTCCCTCTCCCTATGGTACGTTTGCCCATATTTAAGCCAACTGAATTAGTAAAGATTGTCGAGAAGAAAGGATTTGTGGCAATCCGTCAAAGTGGTAGTCATCGAATATTCAAGCATCCAGACGGTAGGTGGACAACAATTCCCATACACACAAAAACGATAGGTCGCGGATTAGCGCGCAAAATCGTCAAAGATATTGGTGGAATCTAATTACCACCCCCCGGATCTGTTTGCGCAAACAGGTGTGCTAGCCACGTGCTCGAAACCTACCGCAAAATGCAATCCTACCAGGTCGCCCGCAGTTACGACTCATTTATTAGATAATCCATCCCACGCTTCAATGTTTGACGAATATACTCCATCATGAAATGATTCAATCATGAAAAGAAAATGGTTGTATAAAGTGACTCCGCTTTCAAAATATTTATCACTTGTTTTATTTGTTGTCTTACCATTTATCGGCTTCTATCTCGGGCTTACTCACCAAACGTCAGATCGGCAAAATAAATTGACTGTCAATGGGCGCTCAGACGCCTACTCATCCGAAAAAACCATTGTCTTGGATAAATGTTCCAAATACGGCATCAACGATAATCGAGAAGACCTCTACACAAGTTATACGGTGAAAAAGGGTGACTCCTTACTCTCAGTTGCCAAAAATCAACTCAACGATACCTCACGAATTGGCGATATTGTCGCCATCAATCAGGATCTATATCCCGGGCTAAGTATCAAAAGCTCCTTCATCGAACCAGGATACAAACTCTACTTGCCACCCTCCTACGTTCAACGTGTTGAGTATATCGGTAGTAAGCCATATCTCCTCCATAGTTACAACGGTGAAATCAGTGAAATTTTAGACAATGGTATGTGGAGAATTCATCTCAACTCTCAGAATCTTAATCACCTCGTCAGCATCAGTAATCAAACACTTTTTCTCGGGAAAACAAAGGAAAACTACAAAATTGGTGACTGTATCTCCGCTATTTATAGCGGAGGCTCAATTGAAGTTCTCGCTGTCAGACCACAGTAACCATCAAGATCATTAACACCCCGGAGGTGTTAGTCACCCCAGTCTAGTCCAAGGTGCTACCCAGATCACTCCGCTCACCATTGGCGGCACCTCTATCCTAATCGTCGTCTCAGTTGTGCTCGAAACCTATCGCAAAATGCAATCCTACCAGGTCGCCCGCTCCTACGACTCATTTATTCGCTGATCTGGTCAGAGCAACAAAGTCTTACTGATTACAGTCTCATTGGTTTGTAAAGTACAACTCTCCATTCATTATTAAATAGAGTAATTTCATAAGTGTGACTTATTGCAGAGCTAAAAACGTAACGATATTCCCACTGTGTGTCAGAAATTTTTTTCTTCATCAATGTTGAATCAGAAGTAATCTCTCTACAAAGACCGTTCGCAGCCCCTAAATATGAAAGGTCATCATTTGTCCTTACTATGTCTGAATTGTCAATTAGTTGATAATTTCCGCTCATATATTTTAGGCTGTTCAATGCTACGTTTTGATAATCATCATTTCCACACAATAATTTTAGCTGAAACATTAGTTCATCTGGAGTTGAGTAATTTGACTTTTGATTTTGAAGATAAAAATAGCTGACTCCTACTGCAATAATCAAAACCAATCCAACTTGAAGAATCAAAGCCCAACCACTCTTAAAATGCATAAATTAATCTTCTCAAATCATAAAACAAATAGCAAATAACAATTCCACTTCGGATGTTAGCCTGATAATTCGCCCAATTTAATATCACATACCCGGTATGTGATATTCCCAATATGCCTCCAACACAAGACAATCGGTGTGCGCTATAATAACTTAGTTATCCTTATTCTTAGGAGATTATATTTATAGCCAAAAACATTCTTTTTTATGCTCCCGAAGGGGCCGGTAAAACCACTCAGGCCAAAATGTTGGCCGAAAAGCTCGGCGTGCCCTGTCTAATCTCAGGCGACTTGGTTCGTCGCATGGCAGAAAACGATAAGGGTATTATGGGTGACATCTGTCGCGAGACCCTCGCCAAAGGTCATTACGTGGCTGACTCCGAGATGTTTGTGCTCTGGAAAGCTCGTCTGAAAGATAATGATACTCAAAATGGCTGGGTCATTGATGGCTTCCCCAGAAATCTCACCCAAGCCGAATTCCTCGCCGACAAACTGGATAAGTACGGCAAAAAAGTCGATCTGGTAGTCTATCTCAAGGTCTCCGAAGAGGTTAGTATTGCCAGGTTGCTCAAACGTGGTCGCAAACTCACCGATGGTTCACTGCACGACTCCGCTGATTTAATTGGGCAACGTCTAAGCCGCTATCAAGCCGAAGAGGCCAGTGTTCTTGAGTACTATCGCAAACACGGTGTTCTCGTAGAAATCAACGGTGAACGTGATATCGAGACCATTCACCAAGATATCCTCGCACACGCGACAGTGGTATGAATAAACTCGTTGCCATGACGCAAGGCGGAGCCATCCTTGGCCAGGTCCGCCAAGCCCTCTACCATTTTACGCAAGTTGGAGTTACCCCTCATGAGCTAGAAATGGAAGCTCGCCGCCTCATCAAATCTCTAGGAGGCGAACTCTCCTTCACTAAGGTTCCCGGATATAGTTGGGCCACCTGTGTCAATCTCAATAGTGGCATAGTTCACGGGATTCCCACCAGTACAGCTCCCTTTCAAGATGGAGACCTCATCACCGTCGACGTTGGAGTTTATTATCGTGGTTTTCACACAGACGCTGCCTTTAGCAAAGTTGTGGGTACAACTACTCCTGCAAAAACTAAGTTTCTGCAGGCTGGGATGGAAGGGTTAAATCACGCTCTGGCTGTAATTAAGCCAGGAGCCCACATTGGTGAAATCGGTAACGCCATGACTAGTACTCTCACTCCTTACGGATATTCTTGCACTCGCGAGCTCACCGCACATGGGGTAGGCAGAGAACTCCACGAAGATCCCATGATTTCCAATCTTGCCACCCCAAGTCCTGCCCAAACTCCCACAATGACTCTCGGTCAAACCCTGGCCATCGAAATAATCTATGTTGAGGGTAAACCCGAGCTAATTCTCGAGGAAGATGGCTGGACAATAACCGTGAAAGATGGTACACTTTCAGCCGTATTCGAAGAAACCGTCGCAGTTACCAAGGACGGTTATTCTGTTTTGACAATGCCCTCATTGTTTCAGATCCTTTAATCTGGTACAATTAGCAGATCTTATGAGTAAAGCTGATGTCACGGAAAAGATTGGTACAGTGACTGCAGCTCTGCCCAACACCATGTTTAAGGTGCAACTCGATGAGGGGACCGAGATACTTGCGCACTTGTCTGGCAAAATGCGCATGTATCGAATTAGTATTATGCCAGGAGATAAGGTTAAAGTAGAGATGACTCCATACGACACAAGTAAGGGTCGTATTACCTACCGCGTTCGCGAAGGACAAGTCTTCCCCACATCAACCTAGCCATATGAAAGTTCAATCTTCTCTTCGCAAACGCTGTCTCAAATGCAAATATGTCCGCCGCAAAGGCGTTTTATTTATTGTGTGCGATAATCCTCGCCACAAACAACGTCAAGGTTAATTTATGTTAAGACTAGTTGGTATTGATCTACCAGTAGACAAGCGTATCGAAGTCGCCCTGACCTATGTCTACGGTATTGGTCCCAAAATCTCGCGCATCATCTTGGATAAAGCCAAAATCGACCTTAATACTCGTGCCAAAGATCTCTCTGCCGAGGAGATCGCCAAACTCCAAAAAATTCTCGAAGAATTCAAAGTCGAGGGAGACCTTCGCAAAGATGTCCGTGAAAACATTCAGCGTTTAAAACGCATCGGTTGTTATCGTGGCTACAGGCATTCCATGGGGTTACCTTCTCATGGCCAGCGTACTAGGACCAATGCTCGCACTCTCCGTGGCAAACGCAAAACTATCGGCGCTATGAAAAAAGAAGAATCCGCCAAAGTAGAGGAAAAGAAATAATATGGCACTCAAAAATATCAAAAACGTGACAGATGGTCGCATCTATATTCTGGCGACATTCAATAACACAGTAGTTACCATCACTGATCTCACGGGCAATGTCATCGCTTGGAGTTCTACTGGCAAAGTCGGCTTCAAGGGTTCCCGCAAATCCACGCCTTTTGCCGCTACTTCCGCCATCACTGCTGCTGTTGATGCTGGCAAAGCACTTGGGTTACGCCAAGCCACCGTTTACATCAAGGGACCAGGTCCCGGCCGCGACGCCGCCCTCCGCGTGTTGCGTGGGATTGGGATCAAAGTCACCGAAATGCAAGATGTTACCCCAATCCCACATAATGGCGCTCGCGCCAAAAAACCGAGGCACGGCTAATATGGCAAGATATACTGGTCCTAAAAATAAAAAAGCTCGTCGTTTTGGTGTCGATCTCGGCCTGAAATCCACCACCAAATCTCTTGATCGCCGTATCGGCACCCCTCCTGGCGCCCATGGTAGGAAAGGTAGTCATAAAGTCTCCGATTATGGTGTTCAATTGGCTGAGAAACAAAAGGCCAAAACCATGTATGGGATCTTAGAGCGTCAATTTAAAAAATACTACACTCTGGCCTCCCATGATCCTCTTGCCACCGGTGAAGTTATGCTATCTCTGCTTGAGCGCCGTCTCGACAACTGCGTTTATCGTTTGGGTTTTGTCCCCACCCGCAGTGCAGGTCGTCAACTGGTAACCCACGGTAACGTTAGGGTAAATGGTAAAAAGCTCGATATTCCTTCGTATCAAGTCAAGGTTGGTGATGTGATCTCCCTTACCGATACTGCCATCAATATCCCCTATATCAAGTCACGCTTGGCCGACAAAGATTTGCTTTGTGCACCCTGGTTAGAGAAAAAAGCCGCCGCCGGCAAAGTTACTCGCTTCCCCGCAAGAAGCGATCTTATTGAGGCTATTAACGAACAATTAATTGTGGAGTTTTATTCTCGTTAATAAGCTATATACAAAAGGGGGTTTTATGCAAACCATGAATTTTTCAATCAAAACCATTGAAGAAAAGGACAACTTTGGTATTTTTGCCATTGAACCTCTCTTGACTGGATTCGGCCACACACTGGGCAACTCACTTCGTCGCGTTCTTTTGTCTAGTTTTCGCGGTGCCGCCATTACCCAAGTCAAGGTAGAAGGTGTTACTCACAAGTTTTCTACCCTGGCTGGTTTAAGCGAAGACATGATCGAGCTGATCTTAAATCTTAAATCCATTAAAGTCGCTTATGAGGGAGATGAGCCCGTTATTGCCAAATTAAATGTCAAAGGGGCCAAAACCGTGCATGCTAGCGACATTAATGCTCCTGCAACTGTCAAAATTGTGAATGGAGATCTGGTGATTGCCAACCTCAGTAAAGATGCCAAACTAGATCTCGAACTAACCATTGCTACTGGATATGGTTATTCTCCTGCAGAAGACAGACCAACTACCACAATTGGCACTATGGTGCTTGACGCCATCTTTTCCCCCGTCGAGCGTGTTTCATACAAAGTAGAATCAACCCGCGTAGGTCGTCGCACGGATTTCGACAAGATTGTTCTCGAAATTCATACTGACGGTTCGTGTCTTCCCTCAGTTGTCTTAAAAGAAGCTGCGAAAATTTTGGTCGCTGCTTTTTCTCAAATTGTTGAGCCAGTTACAGTAGTTAGTGACGAGGGTGATGTTTCTGGTACCACAAACATCTCAATCGATGATTTAGGTCTTCCCACTAGAATAGGGAATGCTCTCAAAAATTCTGGCTACAAAACTGCGAATGAACTCGCAGATGCTAGCGACAAAGATCTAAAAAATGTCAAAAATCTCGGTGGCAAATCACTTGGATTAGTTGATGAGGCACTAGAGGCCAAAGGACTCAAGCGCGCATGAAAAAACGTATTAGTGGTTACAAGCTCAATCGAGATTCAGCGCTTAGGCTTGCCCTCATCAAGAGCCTTGTGGTTGCTATGGTCGAAAAAGAAGAAATAGTGACGACTTTAACTCGCGCCAAAGCTATTACCCCAGTTTTTGAAAAACTCCTCACCCACGCACGTCGTGGGTTACTCCAAGACCGCCGTCTTATCCAGTCATATCTTCAATCTTCTGCACTCACCAAGCGTCTCCTCGAAGAAATCGCCCCCAGATACAAAGATGTTAAGGGTGGTTATACCAAACTTACCTCGATTGGGACGAGGCGGGGTGACAATGCCACTATGGCTCGTCTAGCCCTTACCAAAAAGCTTGAGGTTGTTCCGAAATCAAATTCGGCCAATTCGGCCAATAAGGCCAAGACCGCCTCCAAGGCCAAAGCCACCAAAGTTGTTACCCCCGAAAAGGTGGCTCCCACGAAATCTGCCCCTACTCTCGTCCGTCGTACGCTCAGGAGAGGAGACAAATGAAAAAAACTACTTCTATGGTCAAAACTGCCGATATCAAACGTGACTGGCACTTGGTCGACTGTACGGGAGAGACTCTTGGACGCCTCTCGACTCGCTTGGCAGGATTATTAATTGGCAAACACAAGTCCTCCTATACCCCCCATATGGATATGGGTGATTTTGTGGTTGTAATCAATGCTAAAGATATCAAGCTTACCGGCAATAAATTGCTGGATAAATATTATTATCGTCACTCTGGTCACCCTGGTGGATTTACGAGGGAATCTGCTGGCAATCTCCTAGAGCGTGATCCGCGCAAAATTATTGAGCACGCGGTCGCCGGGATGCTCCCCAAAAACAAACTTCAAGACCCTCGTCTACGCCGACTCAAAGTTTATCAATCAGCCACTCATCCGCACGTTGCCCAATTTACTAAAAAGGATTAAATATGCCTGATGCGAAAAAAGTTGTTACGAAAAAACTTGATTATACCTACGCAGTCGGCCGTCGAAAAACCGCGACCGCCCGTGTACGTCTTTATTCTCACGCTAGTGTCCCGGGTCACGATGGGGTTCAAATGCTTATCAATGGTAAGTCAGCCGAAGTATATTTCCCTGGTGAGACTGCCAAAGCCAGCTATCGTAAGCCCTTTCATCTAACTGAAACTCTCTCCAAGATGTCTGTTTCCGCCGTTGTTGAGGGATCGGGCAAAGCCGGCCAGCTCGACGCGGTCGTTCATGGTATCGCGCGCGCCCTCTCCTTACTCGATCGTGAAAGTTATCGTGGTACGCTCAAGGCCGCCGGACTCTTAACTCGCGATGCCCGCGCCAAACAGCGTCGAATGATCGGCACTGGTGGCAAATCTCGTCGCAAGAAACAATCTCCCAAACGCTAAATTTTCCATGTTGACATTCGGGTAGTCTTTGGTCATAGTAGTACATAGCATATATTTATCGGAGGTGTTTATGGCAAAAACAAACGACAAAGCCGACAAAGTAGTTTCACCCAAAAGTACTCTAGAGTCCGACAAACTTCAGGCAATTAAAGTAGCCATGGAACAAATAGATAAACAATTTGGCACTGGGTCTATCATGAAACTCGGCACTTCCCACCACATGGATATCAAAAGTATCCCCACCTCCGCTATGGCACTTGATTTAGCTCTTGGTATTGGTGGCTTTCCTTGTGGGCGTATCACCGAGATTTATGGTCCAGAAGCCTCCGGTAAAACTACTGTCTGTCTCCATGTTATTGCCGAAGCCCAAAAAAGAGGAGGTACGGCCGCTTTTATCGATGCCGAGCATGCCCTCGATCCTGCTCGTGCCAAAGCAGTGGGAGTCAACCTTGACGAACTTCTGATTTCTCAACCAGATACCGGCGAGCAAGCTTTGGAAATCGCCGAAACCCTCATTCGTTCAGGAGCTGTCGATGTGATTGTTATTGATTCGGTTGCCGCGCTCGTTCCCAAAGCCGAGATCGAAGGTGAGATGGGGGATGCGGTCATGGGTATGCAAGCCAGGCTCATGTCCCAAGCTCTGCGCAAACTAACAGGAGCTATTGGTAAAAGCAATACCGTTATGATCTTCACCAATCAGCTACGGATGAAAATTGGCGTCATGTTTGGCAATCCCGAAACCACCGCAGGTGGACAGGCACTTAAATTTTACTCCTCCATTCGTATTGACATGCGCAAAATCGGGAATATTACCGAAGGAGAAGTTATTGTCGGGTCTCGCCATCGTGCCAAGATTGTCAAAAATAAAGTTTCTCCACCCTTCAAAGTTGCCGAGTTTGATATGACCGCAAATGGTATCTCTCGTTCTGGGGGAGTGCTAGATGTAGCTGTTGAAAAAGGCATTATCGAAAAATCTGGCTCTTTCTTTAAATATAACGGTGAAATGCTTGCCCAGGGCAGAGAAGCAGCCAAAGTAGTTCTAGAGGAAAAGCCCGACCTCATGAAGCGCATAGAAAAAGACATTTGGGATCAAATCAAAAAAGTCGAAAAAGAGGACGCCAAAGCCGAAAAATAATGCCCATTATCACTCGTCTTGTCCAGGGCAAGAAAAATCCCAATAGGGTTAATCTATATATAGATGGCCAGTTTGCTTTTGCGCTTTCTATCGACGAAGTGGCCAAGAATAGTCTCAAAAAAGGCCTGACAATCAGTAACGAGCAAATCGCCTATCTCAAAGACGCTGATGCAACCGAATATATTTATGTTAAGCTTCTCAACTTCCTTTCATACCGCCCCCGCACGATCCAAGAAGTGCGCGATAGACTATATAAATACAAAGTGAAAGAGGTAGATAAACAAAACGCCCTGATCGACAAATTAACGAGTAAAGGTTATCTCGATGACCTCGCCTTTACCAGTTGGTTTATCCAGTCACGCAATAAGAGTAGACCTCGCTCCTCCCGCATGCTAGTTGCGGAGCTAAAATCCAAGGGGGTCAGTGAAGAAGTTATTAAATCAGTTATTTATCAGGCCACCGACGAGTCAGCCACGATCTCTCATTTACTAACCAAAAAATTTGGTATTCCTCATCAGCTTGATCAAGTAGCAAGGCAAAAGATTTATGGTTTTCTCACTCGCCAGGGTTTCACCTGGGACAAGATTATGGAGGTTGTCAAAAACTGGGAATCAGGGTACAATACAGACATATTCTAGAAAAATACTCTCAACATCATATGACCAAACTAAGCAATTATTGTCCCGACGCTTGCGCAATCTAAACTTGCGGGTCTTTTGGTGCTAGTTTTGTTTTTCCAGAACCGATATAGCAGAATTTAGTTAGGAGCAATTATGAGCATTTTATTAAGATCGTTGTTAGCCACTTTTACCAAATCGGGCAAAGTCAAACCGCCTTCTCCAGCTAAAGTGAAACCAGAAGCGAAAACCCCCAAAGAACCAGTTAACGCACAGTTAGCCAAGGAGGCCCAAGCTACTGCTAAGGAAATTATTGCCTTTGCCAGGGAAGAAGCGGATAAAATCCGCCTGGCCGCCCAGAGTGAAATGCGCGAACTTCAATCCGCTCTGCATTCTCAAGAAGATAAGTTACACAAACTAGAAGATTCCCTCCAAACCAAAGACGCCGAAATAGCCAAACGTCTACTGGCGATCGAAGCAACCAAAGTCGAGATTAGTGAAATTAGGACTAAACAAGTTGAAAAATTAGAAAAAATTGGCAGTCTCTCCAAAGATAAGGCCAAAGAAATACTCCTCTCCGCAGTCGACAAAAAACTTGCGCGGGATGTGGCAGAACGGATCCGTGCCGCCGAAGAAGAAGTGCGGGAAACCGCCGACACCAAAGCTCGCGATCTCTTGATTGATGCCATGTATCACGGTTCAACCGAGTACGTCGCCGAATTTACGATTTCAACCGTCAAAATCCCCGACGATGATGTTAAGGGTCGCATCATTGGCAAAGATGGTCGCAATATTCGCACTTTTGAAAAAGTAACGGGAGTTGATATTGATATGGACGAAACGCCGGGTGAAATTCGCCTGTCTTGTTATGACGGAGTTAGACGCGAAATCGCTCGCGTAGCTCTTGAGCGACTAATCAAAGATGGTCGGATCCAACCTACGAGAATCGAAGAATACGTGACCAAAGCCCGTCACGATATTGAAAAAATTATGTATGAAGAGGGTAAAAAGCTTTGTCACATGGTGGGAGCCTACAATCTCCCTCAAGATTTAATTGCGGTTCTAGGCCGCTTCAAGTATCGTTCCTCTTATGGCCAAAACATGTTGGCCCATACCCTGGAGGAAACTCGTATCGGGATGAATTTGGCCTCAGAGCTCAAAGCCAATGTTGATGTTGTTCGGCTCGGTTGTCTCTTCCATGATATCGGCAAAATCATCACCGACGAAGAGGGGAGTCATATCGAACTTGGTGTCAAACTTCTCAAAAAATACAACTTACCCCAAGTAGTCATTGATTGTGTCGCTCAACACCACGAAGATGAAGAATTTACAAGCAAAGAATCTATCCTCGTCTATATCTCTGACGCCATTTCTGGTTCCCGTCCTGGAGCTCGGTACGAAAATATCGATGAATACGTAAAACGTCTAAACGCCATTGAAAAAATTGCTATGAGCAAGCCCGGCGTGACCGAGGCCTACGCAATTTCCGCCGGTCGAGAGATTCGTGTGATGGTCGATCCGGGCGTTGCCACCGACGACGAAGCCGTCAGGCTAGCCAGTGATATAAGAGACGAAATCAAAGCCAATGTGACCTACCCGGGTACTGTCACCGTGACGGTGATCCGCGAAACCCGTGTCCAACAGGTCGCCAAATAACGAAAAATGTAGGGGCAGGCCCCGTGTCTACCCGTATTAATTATTATAAATAGGAGACCAAAAATGAAGAAGTCTGATTACTATGAAATTGTTGCCAAGTCCGCTCACATGACCAAAAAAACTGCCAAAGATGCCATTGATACTTTTTTGGGAGAAATGATCAAAACTCTCAAAAAAGGTGACAAAGTTGTTTTGTCTGGAGTGGGTACTCTCTCCATCGGTAAAGTCGGCCCCAAAGATGTAGTTCCTTTCGGCAAAAGCGATCAACGCGTGACCGTCAAAAGCCACAATGTGATCAACTTTAAGGCAGCCAAACCCCTCCGCAAAATGATCTGGTAAGATCATGGTATGCACACGATTATCGCCGATAATTTAAAAAAGGTTTACAAAGTCCAGAAAAAGCGTCCGGGTCTTGCTGGCTCCTTCAAAGATCTTTTTTCTCCCCAGTACAAAAACAAAACCGCCGTAGGAGGCGTCTCTTTTGTCATCGACGAGGGCGAACTTGTCGGATTCATCGGCCCAAACGGCGCCGGCAAAACCACCACCCTCAAAATGCTCTCTGGTCTCCTCTACCCCACTAGCGGTTCCGTCCGCGTCCTGGGCTTTGATCCCTGGCAGCGGCAGTACGATTTCTTACACCAAATCTCTCTCGTCATGGGACAGAAAAATCAACTTTGGTGGGATCTCCCTGCGATCGAATCTTTTAATCTAACCCGTGATATCTACAATCTTCCTGGGCCTGTTTATAAAAAAACTCTTGACGAACTTGTGTCTATGCTCGATATCGGCGATGTTCTCAATGTACAGGTCCGTAAACTTTCTCTCGGACAGCGCATGAAAGCCGAGCTCGTCGCCGCTCTCATCCACTCTCCCAAAATCCTCTATCTCGACGAACCCACGATCGGTCTTGACGTTGTAATGCAGCAATCCATGCGTCAGTTCCTGAAAACTTATAACCAAAAAGGGGATGGCTCGATTATTCTAACCAGTCATTACATGGATGATGTCAAAGAACTCTGTAAACGCGTGATTATCATTAATGAGGGGAGTATCCTCTATGACGGTCTCTTGTCTGACGTAATTGCCAAGTTTAGTAAGCACAAAATTATCGAAATCATTTTAACGAGTGGCGAAATCAAAACCGAAAAGGTCCTGCGGGAAAAAGTCCCCGAAGTTGCGGCCCGTATCCTCAAAACCATGCCGGTAGTAGACATCAATATCAAAGAGGTCGAGATCGAAGACGTCATTCGCAGTGTGTTTACGGGTAAATAATGAAAAAATATCTCTCCATTTTCTCCATTACTCTCCAAGAAATATTTGCTTATCGTCTCAACATACTCATGTGGCGGGTCCGCCAAGTATTTGTCTTCCTTATTCCCTTCTTTATTTGGCGTGCGGTCTTAAGCGGTGGCGTCGACATCTACGGTTATTCTTTCGCCGCCATTATGACCTATCTCTTTGGTACAACCATTCTCCGCTCGCTCGTCATGGGCTCCCGCACGGTCGACTTAGGATGGATGATTAATAGTGGCGCGCTCACGATTCCCTTGATGCGCCCCTTTGGTATTTTCCGGTTTTTCTTTCTCCGCGACCTCGCCGACAAACTTTTTAATCTCTCGTTTATTTTTATTGAAGTGCCCATCCTCTTTCTGATTTTCCGCCCTCCTATCTTCCTCCAATCCAATCCCATTGTTCTACTGTATGCTGTATGCAGTACGCTGTTAGCCATTTTTATATACTTTTACATCAATATTATTTTTGGCTCGCTCGGTTTTTGGTCACGCGATGTTTGGGCTCCCCGCTTCCTGCTCATGGTTATCATGGAGTTCGCGACCGGTGCCATGTTCCCACTAGACATACTTCCAGAGTTTTGGCAAAAAATCGTCCTCATGACGCCTTTTCCCTATCTCCTCTACGTGCCCCTCAAGATTTACTTGGGTCAGGACTCCTCTTTTTGGACCCATCTACTTTTTGGTCTCATTTGGACAGTCGCTCTTGGTGTGATTACTCACTTTATTTGGCAAAAGGGGATTAAATCTTACGAGGCAGAAGGACGATGAAAATATCTCATCTTAGAGCCTATGTCCGTGTTTGGCTTAAACTTACCGCGCAACAATTTCAGTCGCAAGTCGCCAATGCCCGCGGAGCCGCAGCCCTATTTATTCTTGGCAAACTCTTCCGTCTTGGTACCGCTTTTCTTACCGTTTATCTCATCGTCGGCAAAGCGAAACTGATTGCCGGCTATACCCTCCCTCAAGCCATCTTTATTCTTGCACTCTTTAATTTGGTTAGTAGTCTCACCCAAATGTTTATGCGTGGGATTTATGTTTTTCGGCAAAAAGTAATCGATGGCACTTTCGATTTCTACCTACTTAACCCTCTATCCGAACTTTTTTATAGCCTTTTTTCTTATACTGATCCCATGGATATGTTACTCATTATTCCCTATCTCGGTATTACCATTTGGGCTTGGGGCAATACCGGCGCTCCCTTAACCTTTCCGCTAATTTTACTGATCATTGTGATTCAACTCATTGCTGCCATGATGGTTCTTGCCTGGAATATTGTGATTCTGTGTATCGGCATTCGCTACCTCGAAGTTGACAATACGATCATGCTCTACCGTGATTTGGAGAAAATGGCCTCCTTCCCGATCAATATGTACGGAAGGGTGGGGGAGTTTGCTCTCACCTACATTTTCCCCTTTGCCCTAATTGCGACCATCCCCGCCAATCTCGTTTTTGAGGTAATGTAATCAATCGGTGTGGCTAGTTAGGGGTTTAGTAGTCGTTTCCACTTGTCCCATAGCAGTTTCCGGCGGCGGGGAGTTTTGAGTCTCGAAAACGCGAGCTTCCAGCACATAATCGACAATTGTTTTCCCTT
>JAZDDW010000032.1:0-5456 GCA_043809365.1 bacterium | reverse complement strand
AGCACGGCGCTGTGCGTAGGTGCGCTTGTAGTGCTCGCTCCAGTTGGCACCTTTGGGGGGTAACATTTTATCCAGTTTTTCTTCGAGTTTGTCAAAGAAGGCCACGACTTTTTCTTTTTGGAGCATGTGGGAGATGATAGCGCGGTAACCTGTCCCAATTTTGAGAGAGGCGTTGACTTTGGTCACTGTCGGTTGACTGACTTTGAGGGTATCGGCGATTGCGCGTTGAGAGTAACCCTTTATGAGCATGTAGGCGATGGCAAGCCGTTTCCCGAGCATGATTTGCTCGACAGGAGAGAGGAGATCGTAGAGGAAACCCTCCGCTTTTTGGGCGGAAGAGAGTGAGGTGAAAGACTCGACAAAAGTGTCAAAAATTTGTTGTTCAACCTTGGGGTTGAGATAGCGGCGAGATACTTGGGACATACATGTCCTCCTAGGGGGATATAATGAACTGAATAGGTGAGTGTTTTGGGGAAGAATACCTAATGTTTATGTGATGTGATATTATTACAGTAATGAGAAAGCTGGTAGTAGGGATATTGATTGGGTTGTTGGTGGTGTCGCGAGCTTCGGCGCAGGAGATAATGAAGTATCCTACAAGTCCAGAGTCGCAAAACTATACTTATGTGGTCAAAGAAGATGGGACGGCGCGAGCGTGGTTGCGCGCTGACTCGGTAGTAGTCCCATTGAGCGGTGGAGAGTACCAATTAACTTTGCCAGACAACTATAAAGGTGAAGTGCTGGGGTGGTACCGAGAAAATGGCTGTCCAGAGTACGTGAATTATATTTGTACCTGGCGAGGAGGCAATAGCTGGAAAGAAGCGAAAGTGAAGGTTGAAAACGGAGAGTTGAACCTAACGATCCCCGAGAGAAAAATCGCTAAACAGGATGAGACGACGCCCGTGACGATTGGGATCAGTTTTGCTACGGAGGATATCACGACTAAGAGATGGTGGGGGAGGGAAGTTGGGGTGGCAACAGCCAAACCCAAACAATTTGTGGCATATCTCTCTGTGGGAGTATATATGCCGGATGGAGTTTATGTGCGCGATACTCAACAGGGTCCCGCGGGCTGGGGACAAGCCATGAGTGAGATGATGGGAGCCTCGGGAATGAGAGCCGACAACACCAACTTTGCCAAGATGGCGGCTCCCACGATGTTAGATATGGCGGGGGGAGGTCAGATAAATAGATCTTGGAATAACTTGATGCCGGGGGAAGATTATGGTTTTAAATTTATGAGCTCGACAAGCACCTGGAAATTGTACGCTAAAGAACTGGGGTGGGGGGCTATCTGGGCTAGCGCGATTGCAGCCGTCATTGCCTTGCTCTTGCGGATGTTAATTCCCAAAAAATCGCTGGGTTGGTACCTCGGGCTGGTAGGGTTGTTGATTGTGTTGTTTATCTTGATCGGTGGGTTGTGGGTGGGATATAGATTTATTTTTAGTTATGGACCTAGCGGGGGCAGTTATCCGATGCCACTACTTAGAACTATAGAAAAATCGGATGTGGGTGGGGTGGTGGATCCAGGATTGGCTCCGGAATCGATATCTGAATAGAGTATAATGACCAGGTGAAGGATCTTGCGCGAATATATGTGAAGGCTGGGGATGGGGGGCGGGGGAGTGCCCATTTTTTGCATGGGAAATACCAACCGAAAGGGGGGCCAGACGGAGGGGATGGCGGAGACGGGGGAGACGTAGTACTCGTGGCGGATGAAAATATCCAAAATTTAGTGGAGTTTAACTTTAAGAAGAGATTTGTGGTGCCCGACGGTGAACAGGGATATGGCAAAAACATGCACGGGAAGAATACGGAGGATCTTGAAGTTAAAGTCCCCGTGGGGAGCGTCGTATATGAGATCCCGGTCGCACTTGCCGAGATGGATTTGCGCAACAGAGAGGTATTTGAAAAGATGCAAAAAGTGCGACGACTCGTGATAGATATGACTCAACATGGACAGCGATTTGAGGTGGCGTGGGGAGGGAGAGGGGGGAGGGGGAATTGGCAGTTTCGCAGTGCCACTAATCAGACCCCCACAGAATTTGAAGAGGGTAAGCCGGGGGATGCTAAATGGCTACTACTCGAGCTGAAGATGGTGGCAGACGTGGGGATCGTGGGACTACCCAACGTAGGGAAGTCTAGTTTGCTCAAGGCGTTGACTAATGCTAATCCGAAAATTGCGGGGTATCCCTTTACTACTCTAGAGCCCAATTTGGGAGTACTAAGAATAAATCACAAATCTAAAATTCTCAAATTCTCAAATGAAGAAAAGCAAGCTTTGGTACTGGTGGATGTGCCGGGGGTGGTGGAGGATGCGTGGGAGGGGAAGGGGATTGGGCCGTGGTTCTTGCGCCACCTAGAGCGCACCAAGACATTGATTCACGTGTTGGCACCAAATTGCAGTGACACAGTGTCACAGTTACACAGTGTCACGGAACAGATGATACATGATTATCAGATAGTCAGAAAAGAATTTGAAAAATATGGAAGGGGACTGTCGGATAAGCCAGAGATTGTGGTGGTGAACAAAATGGAGTTGGTGGATATGGGATTGCGAAAGAAAATTGAGGTAGAGTTTGCTAAAAAGATACACAAAGATCTAGTGTGGATCTCTGCGGGAATGGGGGAAGTTGCGGAGTTGGTGGACCGTATCGGACTTGAACCGACTACCTCTTCTATGCCATAGAAGCGCTCTACCAGGTGAGCTAACGGCCCGTTACAAACAAGAGTATTTTACTACCTAGAGACACTGGGAGACGGGTTTTTTGTCCGTGCATTTGACGAACAGGAAACTGTTGCACCATAAATCACGGATGACTTTGGGTTTGGGAGAAGTGGTGAGACAAGTGTGGCGATTTTGTTTTGTAATTGCGACTTGTTGGAGGGAGATGAGATATTGTTGGCACTGATAGGGGCTGTAGGCTTCGGGGCAAGTAGTAGAAGGAGCGGAGGGAGAGGGAGAGGGAGCGTGGGAAGGTAGAGAGCTGGGGAAAAGGCTGGGAGAGGGAGAAGGAGAGGGAGAAGGAGAGGGAGAGGGAGAGGGAGAGGAAAGACCAATAGGGTTGATGACGGCGTCATAGGCAGAGGCAATGTCGTTGACGTCGGGATCGTTGAGGGTGGCTACAATAGTATTGGCGGTAAAAGTGAGTCTACATGGACCGGTGGTGGGGCCGGTCGTGATGGTAGCCAGGGTGCCGGTGCCTTGGACACCACTGGTTGCAGTAGAGGGGATGCTGTAGGCAAACTTGATGAGTCCACCTGTAATGGTGGCAGGGGAGATAACATTGGAGAGGAAGGAACCTTGGGTGACTGTAGGGGGGAGACAGTTGGCGGTAGGATAGGTGAGTTCGACTTGGACGGCGGAGACTTCTTCGCCGGTATCGATGGCGAGCGTGAGACTAGTGGGTGTATTGGGATTGACACTGGAGGAGGCAGGAGCGAGTGCCAGAACGGTGCTACCGGTACCGCCCGTGATTTGGTTGATCCCGATAGATTGGGGGCGGAAGAGAAGGCGGAAGCCAAGGTAGCCGAAAGCAATTACCATAAGCAAAACAAGAAGGAAGGGGAGTACGTGGGGAGAGCGAAATTTTTTGGTTTGGCGCATAGGTTGATTGTGAGATTAATTTTGATTGTTGTCAAGTGGTCACTCACCAAAATGTAAAATGAATTGGCTGTAATCGAGGACGGTGTAGGTAGTGCCAAAACCCGATAAGAAGATACTGTAGTCGAGGACATTGACGTGGCCATCACGATTGAAATCACCCTCGAGGGTGGGAGAGGGAGAAGGGGAGGGAGCAGAAGAGGAGGAGGGAGAGGGAGAAAGGGAGGGGAGGGGAGCGGGGGGAGGGAAGCCGGCAGCGGTGGCGGCCTGCTGGTAGGCGACAAAAGCGGGTTTGGTATTGTAGTTGAGGTCGTCTTGACTGACGAGACCAGACATGCGTTTGTGGACAGCAGGGAAACTGTTGCGGTCGATGAAACTATTAAAAAAGACTTTGTTGGCACCAGAGCGGTAGATTTGAGAGATAAAGGTTTTTTGAAGGTCGTCGCCGGCGGAATCGCTTAGCCCATCGCCATCGGAATCGGAGGTGCACAACACCTCGGTCAACCAAATGGGTTTGGAGATGACTCGACGAATGGCGGTAATCCAACTCGAAGCGTTGCCGTATGATTCGCATTGATAGGGTCCTCCGAGGCTAACGATATCAAAGGATGAACCGGCTCCATTTTGTAGTAATGTGCTGAGGTAATTGGCATTTTGGTTGGGGAGGAGGCGTCCCAAGATGATTTTGGCTCCCGAGTCGTGTTGGCGAATGGTTGAAGCGGTGCTTTGGAGAAAGGAGACATAGCGATCCGGGTGGAGGGCAAATTGACAACCGCTGTAATTGGGTTCGAAGGAGATCTCCCAGTACTTGACGCTGTTTTTGTAACGATCGACTAGGGTCGAGAGATATTCCTCCCATTTGTTTTGTTTCTGGGGAGGAGAGTGCCAGTAGTTGTAGGGCCAGTCAATGGGGTTGCTACCGGAGCCATCGCAGACATCACCGGCATAGCCGATGTAATGAGAAGAGTTAAAGAGGAGAAAATAAACGTTGAGATTGTATTTGTTATAAAGGGAGATCAGGCGGTCGAGGCGGGTGAGGTAGGTGGTGTTGAGGCCACCGGTCTCGGTAATAATCCGTTCGCTGGGAATAAATAAGCGGTCCCAGGCGATTCCTGCTTCGTACATAAGCTTGATGATGTTTTCGACTTCGAGCCAATCGGCGTCGTTATTGATGGCGTTGAGGTTGTCGAGACGGGAGGTGATGCCCATGGGAGAGTTGGGGCTGGCGGCGCGGACGGGTAAGGGATGGAAGAGGAGAACCAGTGCTAATGAGAGAGTGAGAAGGAGTTTAAGCATATGATCTAGAGGCACTGGGCGACGGGTTTGACCTTCACGCACGAGCTGAATAATCCACTATTACACCAAAGATTGCGGATGGGTTGGGGTCTAGTGGAGGTGGTGAGACAAGTATGGATATTTTGGCGTAGAGCGTTGACACTGGTTGCCGCGGCGAGATACTGTTGGCATTGATAGGGGGTATATTCGGGGGGACAAGTGGGAGTGGTAATGAGATTGACTGTGGCCGATTGGGGACGGAAGAAGAGGCGGAAGCCGAAATAGCCAAGAGCAATGATGGCAAGAGCAATAAAGAAGATGGTGCGAGTACTGGTAGTGCGAGCCTGTTTGGTTTTGTTCATATATCACTAAATAATAAATTGGTTAATAATGATTTAGTTGTAAAATATTGTTGCAGCGTTGTCAATAGGGGAAAGGCTCTATTGCAATAAGTGTGGTGATATAAGCGCAGCGAGTGGGAGAAAACCAAGCACGAGCTTGCGCAGATATATTTCTTTGTTCCTGTAGCCGAACCCTTGTCGCTTGATCAATTTCATCTTGGTGTGGATCCCTTCCG
>JAZDDW010000031.1:0-7274 GCA_043809365.1 bacterium | reverse complement strand
ACCGGATTCTTGGTTATTCTCATCTTCGGCGTGGCCGGATTTTATATCTTCCGCGGCGCTGGTAGTCTTGTCTCCCGCCTCCGTCCTACCCCCACTCCCATTGTTACTCCCAGTCCCAATCCCCTTGACCTTCCCTCACCCTCCTACTCTCCCACCCCTATCCCCAGCTCCAAACCCACCAAAACTATTGTCCCCACAACTACCACCACTACTACTACCACTACTTCTCACCTCCTCCTTACCCTCATCAAAACCAGCGAGTGTAAATCCTACCTTACCGAAATCAAAGATATCCAAGGCCCCCTCACTCTCCGCTACTCCCTCAAAGATGGCTACAAAGCCGCCGTCACCGCCTGGAAACAAAACGGGGAAGAGCTCATCTCTCAACGCGAGATTAGTGGAACTGGTGAACTCAAGCGTATCGAGGGGTTAACTTATCTCAAACTCCAGTCTCAACCTGCTCAGTGTGAAGCTACCTCCGACACATGGCTCACCATCACCGCCGAGCGTTAAGCTCTACTCACGTATTCTCCACTTTCCGTATCTACAATAATCATCTCGCCCTGCTTCACAAACAACGGCACAAATACCTCTACTCCCGACTCTGTCATCACTGGTTTCTTGGCCGCGTTTACGGTATTCCCAGCAACTGCGTTCTGTGACTCTGTCACTTTCAAACTGACCTTGAGTGGGAACCGTACCCCAATCACCTCACCTTCATAATAGTTAAAGAACATCTTCATTTCTGGCAAAAGATACTTCTCCTTGCCTTCAAAAATCTTGCCCGGCACCTCAAATTGATCAAAGGTCCGCGGATTCATAAAATAGTAAGTCTCCCCGTCCGCATATAGATATTGCAACTCCGTCGTCTCCACGTCCACCGATTCGACCATATCATTCGACTTAAATGTATATTCATATACGTTCCCCGTCTTGACATTCTTCATCTTGGTACGGGCAAAAGCCGATCCCTTGCCGGGGAAGTAAAACTCGCACTTGACGACCGCGCAAGGTTGATCCTTATACAGTACAAACATCCCCGTCTTGAGTTGATTAGCTTTAATCAGTGTCATAACTTGCTTATTCTACGCCAACGAGTGTCAATTCATCAACCTAACATTGTCTTTTCCACACCGATTCTGTTTCCTTCGCTGGTGCATTCGTCACATTTGCGTTGATATATTGAATAAAAGGCTTCCCTTTTGCATCAGGCATAATCTGTACAAATCCGCCACAAGGAGTACTAGCAGATAGAAATTTATTCATATATTCTAATCTACTCAAAACATCACCTGACAATCCACATAAATCTGGAGTCGCCCTTCGACACTCTAAATAATAAGGACACATCATAGACATTATTATCTCATAATAATTTTATATATACAACTCTTCAATCGGGAAAAACAGGGTGTCGGCAATACTCGGTACATCCGCAAACAAGGCTACCAGTCGATCTACTCCCACCGCGATTCCTCCCGTCTCTGGCATCCCCAGCTTGAGAGCCTCAATAAAATCAGTGTCCATCGGATACTCCGTTTTACCCAGGTCTCGTCGAAGGGCCAGATCTGCTTTGCACCGTGCCTCTTGCTCTCTCCAATCCGTGAGTTCCGAGAAACAGTTCCCCAGCTCCATTCCCGCCAGGTACACTTCCCACCGCTGTGCAAATCGCGGGTCCTTGGCTTTCTTAGCCAGCGCCGCCTGGGCGACGGGATAGTCATACAAAATTGTTGGTCCCCTTGTCCCCAATTTTGGCTCGATCTCATTGGCCATAATCTGATTCCAGACCTCTTCCCACGTCGTCTTCTCCGTAATTTGATATCCTTTCTCTCTCCCTTTGGCCATTAGCCATTGTTCATTGAGCATTGTTTTGCTATCAATCCCGGCATACTTCTCAAATGCCTCAGTTACCGATATCTTCTCCCAAGGCGAATTAAGATTATATTTCTTACCTTGATACGTTAGGGCCAGGCCCTGCAGGTCAAGATGTTTAGGACCTGCAGGGCCTGGCCCTGCAGGATGCACCCGCTTCAGGATATACCTCACCAATCCCTCAAAATCCTCCGCCACGCTCCAATAATCTCCTGGTGTCTGGTACCACTCGAGGATCGTGAACTCTGGGTTATGCCGACTGCTCCTTCCCTCCCCGTTGCGGAATGATTTAGTGATGGTAAAAATGCTGCCCGACCCAGCCGACAACAGCTTCTTTAGGGCAAACTCTGGACTACTAGGCAGGAAAGCGTCCCATCTGTTTCCCAAATCATCTTTTAGCTCGGTCTTAAATACCTCCAAAAACGGCTCTGTACTCGGTGTTGGGAGTAGTAGTGGCACCTCCACCTCATGGAATCCCTGGTCCTTAAAATATGCGCGGATTGCATCTATCACCCGCTCCCTGATCCAGTACCTCTTCCACAATTCCGGCTTCTGCTTTAGTCTCTGAAACGTTTTCACCCGAACATTCTATTACTGATTATCCTCTTGATGCAAACTATTCAACATTCCAGCCGAATGATGATTGGCCAACGCACTCGCTACAACTACTGCCGTCATAGTCAAATCAAGAGGGTCGGCTGCCAATTCTCTGATGACAGTTGAAGCTATTTGACCGATATCCAAACCCAAAGCAGACACTTCCGCCGAAATCAAAAATGCATCATACGCCACGCCAAGTGAACATAAAACGGCCATCACTAGCGTGCCATAATACACAGTCTTCCACAATATTCTCTCGGTTTGATTGGCAAATTCTTCAGGATTCATAATTTATCTATCCTATAGGGAATTACATCAAATTTCCTGACATTTTTTGACATTGGGTATATAATTATAGGTCTATGAAAACTATTTGGGATTGGTCAATCCAGAGTGAGGCCGAGCGCGTGATAGACACCGCCCGTCCCATCGCCAACGGCTTTTTTCACCTTCACCATTTTTATCCCCTACCCTGGACTCCCAAAACTGACTATCTACATCAAGGTGTTTATCTCCCTACTCTCTCTCATCTCACCCTCCCCGACTTTTGGCACCGCGTACTCTCCTACGATGACAAAAATATGTCACTACCCCCTCAACTCGCCGATCTCCACCACGCTATTACCCAGCAACTTTCCACACTCCAACTTACCCCCCCAGACTATTCTGCTCTCCAAGCCCAGTGGATCACGCTCGCTCCCCGCTTCTTTCGCCTGCTCCACTCTGTCGCGCCCTACACGCCCCAGCTCCGACAGCTCACCATCCACCCCACCTACTTCGGCACAATGGGGTCGTTTAACTGGAGTGATAGTAACCCTACCGACATCATTGTGTATCTTCGCGTTGACCAACCCGCGACCACTCTCGCCGAATGCATCTTGACTGCCCTCACTCGCCCCTATTTATCCCAAGTTCGTCACTCAACTTGGGAAGAATCCGAGTTTTTGGTCGATTATCTCCTGCAAGAAACCGCACTCGCCAAACTATTCCCCACTCCCCACTACGGTACCCTGGCTCATTTATGCCGCAACCTTCCCGCCAAAATTATCCAAGAGTCCACTCAATTCCTCCGTCAAATCGGCGCCCCCAACAGTGTCAAACAAACTTTCTCCCTAAAAAGTAACATCCCGCACTTTGGCTCTTGCCCGCTTCCTCACCTAACCAATCGTGAGTCTCTGGTTATGACCAAATTAATCGAAAAAAGTCCCACTCCCGTCACCTACGACGAACTCGCCGACCTCCTCTACCCTGATCCAGACAAATTTAGCCTCGCCGCCCTCACCAAATGTGTCGAGCGTCTCCGCGACAAACTAGAGAGTATGGGCATCTCCCGCCACTATCTCGCTACCGCCAGTGGTGTGGGGTACTATCTCAAGAACTAACACTCGCTTATCTACTTTGTTGACAAAGTACGAAACTAAGTATATGATACTGTCATGAATAGCCTCCTTGACCAACTCAACTTCCAAAATCTCCATTGGGGCGGAACCATTTACTCTACCCCTCCCTACACTCGCCAATTGCTGAAAGAACTACAACAAGATTTAAGCACCCCCATGATCTGTCTCTTAACTGGCCCTCGCCGCACAGGCAAGTCAATCTTGCTCAAACAACTTCTCAACTATCTCCTCCAAAACCAAAGCGTACCTTCCCGCCAGATTTTATTTTATGAATTTTCTCCACATCAGCCAGAAGATATAATCTGGACAATATATGATCAGTTTACAAAAAATATCACCAACACTCACCTTCCCACCTATCTCTTTTTTGATGAAATCCAATATATCAACGGTTATGAGACCACTATCAAGTTGATCTATGATCAGCGACCCAACACCAAAATCTTTTTGACTGGCTCATTAAGCCTCTCCTACAAACAAAAAATGACCGAAAGTCTCGCCGGTCGCTTTTTTACTCATCGACTCTCACCTCTCTCCTTTGTCGAATATTTATCTCTCCACTCGCCAGATCTTGTACCTTCATTCAATGCTCTTACACAAGAATCGGATCCTTTTAAGCGCACGCACCTCATTAGTCTGATCAATCCTCATTTCTCACATTTTCTCCAGTTTGGTCGTTACCCAGAACCACTCTACACCAAGCTGGATACCGCCCAAACCCAAGCTTATCTAACCAATATTATCTCTCAATCACTCAACCAAGATGCTTTCAATTATTTTGCCATTCACAAGCCACAACTCATGCAGTCATTATTTGCGTATCTTCAGCAGAATAGTGGTCATGAAATGAGCCTCACGAAGGTAAGCAATTTGATTGATACTACCCTCCCTACCCTCAATACTTATCTGGACATCCTTGAGATCATGGATCTTATTTATCCCGTATACAACAGTATTAGTCCTCTTTTCCATCACAACCGTAATCGGAAAATTTATGTTAACTCTGCTTTCCAATTAGTTAGTAGTGCTACCGAACTTAGCACCGCTCTAGGATATGCCGCCGAGTCATACGCCTATGAACGCCTGCGTGCCCAACATCCGCAACTAACTTATTATCGCGCTCGCAACAAAGAAATTGATTTTGTTGTGCCCGCCAAAAAACTCGCCTACGAGATCAAAAACTACGATCTTTCTCACTACTCTAGTCCACACTCTACCCTCTCCACCACCCTCTTAACCCCATTCACCAATCCCTCCCTCCTCACTCTCTAAACCCATCTTCCCACCGCCAGCGGGGTTGAATAATATCTCAAGAACTAACTAGACAATCTGACTATTTTGCGCGGTGAGCACCATCGGATAGCCAACCATCTTCCGTATAAAATATTCCCCCTCCTTCACTCATATGGTGGAACATTCCATGTACCATAGTTATAGGAACATGATCAAACATTCCCTGCATTGGATACTCCTGGCCCACATTTATGTAGTCACCCATAACTAGGGTCGTTCGTTTCTCACGCTCATTTAATCTGGCCGTAAATCTACTGACAGCCAACTGATGTTCATGTGCATTGCCCCCAAACATAGGCATATCTGGAGTCCAACTAGCTATCTCACGCCTCTCTTCTTGTAGCTTTTGTCGAATCGTGTCGTTGATCTGTTTTATACTCTTTTGTACCCCCCCCTTGTTTTCATCCCTAACAACCACTTGTCCCAGGCCATTTACCCCTGACCAATCATAGCAAATGTGCATTGCGAACTCATTTTCTCCCATCATATACATACCTCCTACATCAACTAATATCCCAACATCCTATAGCACTAACCAATCATTTTCCTGACAAATTATGACAATCTCAACATCTTATTCGGGCAACCACCCCGCTATCAAGTTTGCTCTCAATTGGCTAAAACCACCTATCTCCATTTCACTATAATCTCTGTCATTCCTCGGACTAAATAAGTATAGATCATTGCTAAATGTGCGGACTCCCGAATTTGGACTTGTAGGTGTATATTCCAGTTGACACTCAAATTGACTAGATTCGATTACACTGTGAGCCATGCGTAGTCTCTCGCTCCTCTCCAAATTCCCCAAGTCTCCTGGCATATAATACGACAGCAAAACTCGATACATGTACTCCAATACTGCTTCAACCTCCGATTTGTTAACCCCGAACCTTTCTTCCAACAATCGTTCTAGTTCCCATCCGTTCTTCCACAGTTCTTCAAGCTCAACTGATTTCATCAAATATATCCTATAACACTCCCCTCCCCTTTTCCTGACATTTTCTGACACTACTTTTTACACTTCCGAACTGTAAATTGTAAATTAATACCGTATCCATGTTTACCCACCGAAGCTTAGTAGCGTAGGCGGGCCCCTACCTTCACCTTCTTGAGCAGTTTCTCATCCGTCAGCAGTTTCCCACACCCCCGCACCACTGCCGACATCGGCTCATCGGTCACCCACACGGGCATTCTCGTCGCCTCGGCAATCATTTGATCGATATTGCGGATCAAACTTCCTCCTCCTGCCATCGTGATCCCATGCTGGATAATATCCCCCACTAGCTCTGGTGGAGTTTCCTCTAGCACATCCATCACTCCGCGCACAATTGTCTGGAGGGTCGGAGCCAGGGCTTCACGGACTTCGCTCCCCTCAAACTTCATCGATTTCGGGAGCCCGCTCCCGATATCTCTCCCCCTCACCACCGTTTGCAGTTCTGCTGTCTTCTCGTCGCCTGCTGCGCTCCCTATCTGGATTTTAACCTCTTCCGCCGTAGCATCCCCGAGCAAGAGTCCGTACTTGACCCGCGCGAAATGGATGATCGATTCAGTTAGCTCATCTCCCGCGATTCTTAGAGATTTATTGAGAACAATTCCCCCCAAGGAAAGAATCGCAATCTCCGTTGTCCCCCCTCCAATATCAATAATCATCTGTCCCCTAGGTTCATCGATCGGCAATCCCGCCCCAATTGCCGCCGCCATCGGCTCCTCCACGAGATAGGCTTCCCGTGCTCCCGCCTGGATCGCCGCCTCCGACACAGCGCGTCGTTCCACCTCCGTCACCCCCGAGGGGATCCCAATAATGACCCTAGGCCGTGGTACTCGCGCAATCCAGGCACTTGAGCGGTGGACTTGCCTTATATAATAGTTGAGCATTGCTTCCGCCCCGTCATAGTCCGCAATCACCCCGTCCCGCAAAGGCCGGATTGCTTCGATCGCCTCTGGTGTTTTGCCTGCCATAAGTTTCGCTTCCGAGCCAATTGCGATAATCGCTCCTGTTTTTTTGTGTCTAGCGACATAACTGGGTTCGCGTATCAAGATTCCCTTGCCTTTGACAAACACAAGCGTATTAGCCGTCCCCAAATCAATCCCCATATCCTGGCTAAACAT
>JAZDDW010000030.1:0-18003 GCA_043809365.1 bacterium | reverse complement strand
GTCAGGAATTTAGCTATCAAAAAATATCATGAAATTGAAAAGTTTAGCAAACCAAGATCAAACATACCCATGTCTGACCTTGAGGCTTTAGTAGAAGGGACGCTATTAGCCACCAGAAACTCATATGAAGAGAGAAAGGTACCATTATTAGCAAATCTGATAGCTAAGGCTCCTTTTACAAACACTCCAATAGAAAATCTCAATCACACTCTAGTAGAGGCAGAGAGGCTAACCTATAGACAACTATGCATACTAAAAGTTATTGATAAAAACCAATGGAAAGGAGAATTAAACCTCAGCGATGTTCCATTCCAAGACGAAGAACATAAACAATTCAACGAATATGCTGAGGGCGTATACCAAGATATTAACTTACTAATAGTGAACGGCATAGTTGGAATGATGTCAGAGAATGGCAAGTACGCCATGATGGCGTCAGGCACTGGGTTAATAGTTCCAGCAACGCTTAGGACTTTGTACCCAGGTAGGTTATTGGTTAATGGCTTAGAATTATCGGGTATTTCAGATACAGAAGTTTCAACCTTGATAGAAATCTTAAGGAAATCTTCGAAATAATTAAATGATCAGATATATAAATATGCTCTCTATGATAATCTTGAAACAGGCTTAATTTTGCTTACAGTCGCTAAGAGAAACAGAAGTCCAAAGAGGGCAAAGCAGAAATGATATGGAAATCCGTAAAACTAATACCATCTGGCATTCTCCCTACAATGTCTACAAACACTTATTGAGACTGTCAAAAGCCGTAGCACCAGAAGCAATAGAGAAGGAAGGAAAATATAAACCCGTAAGAGAAGTGCGTTTGGCGGCAGTTGTGGCTTTAATTCTCTCTCAAAGAACAAAAAAGCCAGCTTATGTCCAGTTGTCACCACGCGATCCACCTGACGCTTATCTGATGCAACAATCACTGATAAAAAAGGGGCAATTAGATATTACTACTCTTGAAATAACAAGTTATCGGCACAATAGCCATGAAACACTGTTAGATCAATTAATAAGGACTAAGGTCGGACAAGTCCAGAAGTATACTGACGAGTATGTGTTAGCAGTCGAACTACTTTCAAAAGAAGAAATTGATTACGATGCTATCAGAGATTATCTCAACAAAGTAAAAATCTCTTTTCCAGTGTGGACTCTTTTTGGGAAGACTATTGACGGCAGTACAACTGCAGAATTCACTATTGTTAATCCCGTAACTTACCAATCAGAAATAAACATTGGGGAAGTAGCTTACAATCTAAAGCAACAAGGTATGTTAGACGTAATATTTGTTAAACGAGCTGGTAGTGAAATAAGTGTAAGAACGGAATCGGCTGGTACTTATGAGTCGTCCCCTTGGGAAGGACTTATTAAAAAATAAAAGTATATTTGGCTAAATAGTCACGAATTAGTGACAGTAAGGATCTTTGAATTACCTGTGCACAGTGGTCACATGGAGTATCACCTAATTCGATAGTAGAACTAAACCAAGAGTCGCCGACTACAGACAAGGTGACACTCTTATCGTCATTGAATATTTCTATCGTAAATGTACTCATATAAATTATTATAGCCTGCAGATAAGCGATATGTACAATTATCATGTAAATTACCTGCTAAAATACAGAAATAGGGGAATATGATTACATCAAAAATACTAAAACCAGTCATCCTAATAGCTATAGTCATTGTTATTGGATACACATACCTTTCAAGGAATAAGCCTGCACAAAATACTCAAACCATCTCTACAGAAACAGGCAATGAGCAAGAGGATGTTGTGTTCAATTGTCCTTACAATATTGATGGAGGTATATATAAAGACTATGTTCGATCTAACGGAGAAACCGAAGTAATTGGTAGACCCGTATTTATATATAACCCACAAACGATCAAATTAAAAAAACCATTTGTTATAAAGGAATTTCAGTCCACTTTATATCGAGGATCAAAGGATGACTGGGAATCACGAGAATTTGACGTTGATGCCGATGGAAAAGATGAAATGATTATCTTTGCCAATATCACCATGAACCACACTCCAAACATTAGTATGGTTGTAAAGAATGGGAACATTATTTTTGAAGCCTTTGGTGGAGGGATATGGATGGACGAAATGTATGGAGGAGAAGGGTTTATGCTAACTCAAGAAGTTGATAGGCAAATAGGAGAATATGAAAAGACTAGATATCTTTACAAAGATGGGGGATTTATGCCTGTTTGGACACAGAAATCTTGCTACGTAAATTTTGAATAGGGTAATATCAAGTCAATATCAGATTGAAAGAGAGAAATCTGGGATGTTTTGAGGGGTAGTCAGTCCTTTGAAGTAGGTTATAACAGCTTCCACACAGTCGCCAGGGGGATTCATATTGTCTATAATACGAGTATGAATGATGATTATGTACTAACGGAAGTGGATAAATATAACCATGCAACCTGGATGGTGTTAGATGAGATACAACGAGAACTTCTACGATCTCACTCTCAAAATAGAATCATCACTTATCGTCAGAGTCGGAATATCCGTGAAATGGCTTTGAAGCTGTATGGATATGAGGAAGCGGTCATTGTCAGCTTGGTTCAAAATAAGGTGATTGAGGAGGTAGATAAGTACATCGTGGAAGAAGGTGGTGTAGAAGGTACAACAAATTATGAAGTTTATCACTTGAGATCATTTCGGGTCACTGAGAAGTTTGAAAAGTCTTACAACAAATATGCGGATTTGGTGGCAAAACTTAATACATCCACAAGTACCCCATTGCTCATATTCTCCATGGGCGGGAATATTATATTTAATGCAATAGGCGGGAAAGTCTATAAAACTATATTTGGGTCAGAAACTAATAATTACAAACTACTGCATTTTCTAGCTCAAAGCCCACATGTACTATTTAGTTTCGAGGAACTTGATGCCAAATTAAACGATCCAAAAGGTCATGGCGATAGGAACTCAGAGAGAAGAGTAAGAGATACTGTCGGCGGGATAGTAAAGAAATTGGGATGTAAGCAGAATGAGTTATTTGTGACAAATTTTGGGTTTGAGCTTGTAACAAATGCTCAAATAAATTCGTAACCTCAAACATCCTCAAATTGATATTGGTATGATCTGGTGATCTATGTTAGTTGTTGGTATTCATCCTCATTCTGAAAATCGACAATGTACTCATGATGAAAGATGAAATTGAAATCTATGAAAGCAAAGACAAGAATACGGTACCATTTCTATTGATACAAGCAGAGGCAGAATTTCTTGGAACAAGAGTAGAGTGTGGGGTAGTATATTTCCAATTTTTACCCAAAGAGTTGTGCGAACGATTAGTGAATGCCTATTTGAGTGGTAAAGCTAAAGAAGTGCAAGCCAAAGACTTACTCAATGCAGTGGAAACGTATAAGAATATAGTTTTTCAGAAAAGAGGGGAGGGATACTGATATGACCCTCTCGCAAATTGCCGTTTCATATAGAGATAAGTATAACTTTTCAGTATTTCCAGTAAAAATAAAATACAAGCCTGATGGGATTAAATTTGATAAAAAACCTGCGGTAACTTGGGGACCATTTATAACTAGGCTTCCAACTGATGAGGAAATTTGCAGTGGCTTTAGCCGTACTGGGGTAAATGCAATTGGACTTGCTACGGGCAAGGTGTCAGGAGTCACAGTTCTAGATTGGGATAGTAAAGAAGAGCCCCCCCACAAATCTCCCATTATGGTCCAGACAATATCTGGTGGTAGACATATCTATTTTAAGTACAAGGCTGGTGTAGGAAATACAGTCAGGTTGGGAGGCAAGACACTAGATGTTAGGGGTGAAGGTGGGTTTGTAGTTATCCCGCCTTCAGAGTTTGAAGGTCATTCGTATAAGTGGCTTATTGACGGTAATCTTAGTGATCTGATCAAGGATTTACCAGAATTCCCCGATTTAAGTGATCACAATAGGAAAATTGAGCTATTTAATCCACCACTAGACGTCCAGGATCATCTCAATGTGGCTATTGGCGAGCGAGATGACAAGTTGTACCGATTTGCGTGTTCGTTGCTTCAAAAACACTCGCCAGATGACGCTTGGTTATTACTGCTTGGAGTTGCAAGAGGTTATGAGGGATATGGTCAATCAATGACGGAGTCGGACGTGAAGAGTAAATACAACAATGCATACAAGTTTCTAGAGCCACAAGGTAAATTGTATAAGGAAAGGACTATTTCTTCCGCCGCTAACCAGAGTGGAACAGCAACGACGGCAAAAACAGATATTACCATCGATTTTGCTCCCAAATTACTGAGTGAGCTGATCAAAGAAGACTATCAAATTGACTGGCTGTGGGAAGGCTATATTGCAAAAGGTCACATTACGCTTTTATCCGCTTTGTGGAAGGCGGGTAAGACGACATTGATTGCCGAGCTATTTCGCAATATGCAGGTGGAAGGCTCTCTAGCTGGACAAAAAACTAATAAATGTAGAGTCCTATATCTATCCGAGGAGAGGGAGGCTCAGTGGGTGGAAAGGAGGGAGGAAAAGAAGCTGAGTCTCCCAATATATATCCTATGTAACCCTCTCAAGAGAAAGTTAAAACCAGACGAATGGGTTAAATGGGTGGAGAAAGCGGCAGATTACTGTGTTGCCAATGACTTGTCTCTCGCTGTCATAGATACTATGACCACCTTTTCCTCTGTTACTGATGAAAATGACTCATCTCAGGTAAACGCTTCACTACTCCCCCTAAACTACTTTAGAGAAAAGAATATCGCTGTGTTATTGGTCCATCACTTCCGCAAGTCTGGGGGGAATGAGGGGACGGCAAGCAGAGGGTCTGGGGCACTTATGTCCTACGTGGATGTGATTATCGAGTTTTCTAGATTAGAGCCAGATGATCCAAACAACAATCAACGAAAATTTATCACTTTATCCCGCTTTGATCAAACACCTCATGAAGTAATCCTAGATTACGATGGGAATGAATATTCTTCTCAGGTAGTCACCAATAGTAGGGAGGCCAAAAAACACAATA
Organism: bacterium; assembly: GCA_043809365.1. GTDB lineage: Bacteria > Patescibacteriota > Microgenomatia > UBA1400 > UBA12108 > CAJAUT01. Next base: position 12,994 of record JAZDDW010000030.1, on the reverse strand, counting down.
AATCTAAGAAGGTGCTTGGTCTAATTGAAAGACTAATTACTAATAATATTATTGAACGTAAGTTTACAACTTCAGATGTACATGAACATTGGGACGACAGCATCGGCAAGCGTCCAGTTGAGAGAACTATCCGCAATTACTTTGAAGATCTCATATCGATGGAAAAGATAGAATATTCACTCGAAGATAGAAATGTAAGTAAAACCAAGGCAAGATTGTACAAAATAATCGACGGAAAAAATGTATTAAATCCCAAGGACATTTCTGTCGATACCTATGACGCTTTTCAAGAAATACTTGCAAATGATGCTCTTGCGGAGGCTAAATGAAAAGGGTAGCTCCGATCAAATTTGCTTATGTGTACCTGGATGACGCTACCAGTGGGGAGCGGACTGAGATGGCTTATGCTCGCATATTTCGTCAGGCATGGAAAAACATAGTTGACAAAGAGAGTACAGAAAAGTACAGTGAAAGGGTATATGAATGAAGTGATAGATGAATTCTTGACTATTGATGAGCTAGCTAAAATTCTAAAAGTGACGAAAGTTACTCTGTACCGTATGGCTAGGAAGGGCAAGATACCTGCGATGAAGTTTGGGAAGGCGTGGCGGATAAGTTCTCGACTATTAGAGGATATGCGAGCAGGGAGGTGGACAAATGAGTAGGGTAGCAGGATTTTATGCCAGGGTAAGTACGGCAAGGCAAGAGGACCAGGAAACAATAGACTCTCAATTGTCGGAGTTGAGATCGCGAATTAAGGTTGATGGATGTGAGCTGCCAATAGAGAATGAATTTATTGATGACGGGTGGACTGGTACTACCCTTGAGCGTCCTGGACTTGACGCGATGCGAGACGGGGCGGGATCTGGTCAATTTGAGGTGCTATATGTCTATGACAGGGGTAGGTTATCACGAATGTATGCCTATCAGGAAATCATTATTGAAGAGCTGGCGAATAAACAGATAGAGTTTGTAACTCTGCACGATGTGTCTGCCAAGACACCAGAAGAGCATGTGCTACAAGCCATGCAAGGTGTGTTTCATGAGTATGAGAGAGTCAAGATTGCAGAGAGATTTCGTAGAGGTAAGCTACACAAGGCAAGAAATGGAGTTTTGATTAATGGCGGAGCATTGTACGGCTACACTTACGTCAAAAAGACAGATGATACACCTGCACACTATGAAATTAATGAGGATGAGGCGTCGATCGTGAAGAAAATATTTGAGTGGGTGGGTATGGAGAGGTTATCCGTATACGAGGTAAAGAAGAGGTTGTTTGACCAGGGAATTATGCCGAGGAAAAGAAAGAGAGATATATGGTCCAACGGTACGATACGAAGACTATTAAGGAATGAAGCATATCTAACAGGGGTGATCCACTACAACAAGTCCGAGGCGGTGGTAACAAAAAACCGTACTAAGATCGAGAAATATCACAAGGTGAAAAAGGGTAGTAGGATCGTGAGAGCAAAAGATGAATGGATACCGCATCAAGTCATGCCAATACTGATAGATAATGGACTCTTTGAGAAAGTACAGACAATACTGGACTATTACAGTAAGTATCAGCCGAAGAATAAGAAGTATGATTACCTACTATCTGGACTGGTCTGGTGCGAGTGTGGGCAAAGGAGGGTAGGGGATGGGTATTCTGGAAATCACTATTACAGGTGTGTGGACCGTATCAAGAGTATGCCAATGCCTGCGGTATGCAAAGCTCAAGGGGTGAATGCGGTACTGACTGACGGATTTTTGTGGACCAATTTAGAGAAATTCTTGAGTAATAAGGACCAGATGAGAGAGCAGGCGAAAAAGTGGCTAATGTTAGAGAATATGCGAGGATCGGCCGATCAGAGTGAGAAAGAGAAGCTAACTAATCAAGTAAAGTCAATCGAAGAGGAAAAATTGAGATATACCAAGGCATATGGTAGTGGCACGATTGAAGAAGAACAGTTAAAAGTGTTACTGAGAGAGCTCGAGAAGAAAATGCAGTCACTGCAGACTAAGATTAAGGTACTAGATACCACCATTATATCGAGAGTAGTTGACGATGGGATGGTAGATAAATTGTGCGATGAGTCAATGGTGGTCCTGAAAGCTCAGACGCAAGGCGAGAAAAAGAAGCTAATTCAGGATATAATCGATAAAGTTACTTTTTATGATGAAGGAGTGGTGCAAGTTGCGGGACATATTCCCCAATTCGCCCAAAACATGGCTTATGGGACTGAGCGTAGGGATTGTAGGGTTACCAAATGTGGGCAAGAGCACGCTGTTTAATGCGCTGTTATCTAAACAGCAGGCATACGTGGCCAACTATCCTTTCGCGACGATTGAGCCGAATGTGGGAATAGTACCAGTACCGGACGAGCGACTAGCCAAACTGGCCCCAATCGTCAACACAACAAAACTGGTCCCGGCAACCGTAACATTTCTCGATATTGCGGGACTTGTAAAGGGAGCATCGCAGGGAGAGGGACTAGGGAACAAATTTCTCTCGCATATTCGCGAGACTGACGCGATTGTGCATGTCATCCGCGCTTTTACCGACCCGGATATCATCAAACAGGGAGTGACCGATCCAAAAAGCGACTTTGAGACAATCCAGACGGAGCTGGGATTGGCTGACTTGGAAATGCAGGAAAAGAGGGAGAAGAACCCTCCTTCACATAAAGCTTCGGAAGGGCAAGTCAAGCTGGCGCTCTTTGCGGATAAGCCTTATTTGGTTGCGGTCAACGTGGATGAGGGGGAATTGATTAGGGCTCGGGAGCTAGAAATTATGTACGCGGAGATGTTGGGGGTAGGTGTAGAGCAGATCGTGATCGTTTGCGCCAAGACCGAAGCCGAACTCTGTGACTTGACCGAGAGCGAACAGAGCGAGTATTTGCGTGATTTGGGGGTAGAGGAGAGTGGGCTGGCGAGACTAATCAAAAAGGCCTACGCCAAACTAGGGTTAATGTCATTCCTGACGGCAGGCGAGCTGGAAGTACGGGCATGGACTGTGCCAGTGGGAACAATGGCGCCAGATGCGGCGGGGGTGATCCATACTGATTTTGTCAAACACTTTATTTCGGCCAAGGTATGTAGTTACATCGATTTTATTGAATACCAGGGGTGGAAAGGTGCGGCGGAAAAGGGCAAGGTGAGGACAGAGGGGAAGAATTATGTGATGAAGGAAGGGGATGTAGTAGAATTTATGATCGGGACATAGTACAATACCTAAATCTATGAATACGTATGAGTTGACAATGTTGATCCCCGAAGGGGACGAGAAGAACAAGGAGAGAGTGGTCAAGGTGGTTGCGGATTTTGCTAAGAAGCATAAAGGTGAAATTAATAAACAAGAGAGTTGGGGAGCGAAACACTTGGCTTACCCGATTAAGAAACTGGCTATTGCTGATTACGAACACTTTGTCCTGACTTTACCCCCCTCTGACCAGCCGACACTAGATAAAATGTTGCGCATGGATGAGAGTATACTCAGGTATATGTTTGTGAGAGTATAAGAATAGGAGGTAAGTATGTCATCTAGATCACTAAATAAAGTAATGTTAATTGGGAATCTGACTCGTGACGTTGAGGTTCGCTATACCCCGAGTGGGACGGCGGTGGCAACATTTGGATTGGCGACTAACCGGAGTTGGAGCGCAGGCGACTCGGGAGAACGGCAAGAAGAGACCCAGTTCCACCGGATCGTCGCGTGGAGTAAGCTCGCCGAGATTTGTGGACAACTCTTGTTTAAGGGTAGGAAGATTTTTATCGAAGGACGACTCCAAACTCGCAAGTTTACAGGACAAGATGGGTTACAGCGGGAAATTACTGAAATCGTGGCCGAAAATATGATGATTCTGGACACCCGGACTCGGGATGGGGGAGTTATGGGGGCACCCATGGTAACGTCGGGACAAGAAGAAGACTTTGTCGGAGTAGCGGAAGAGCCTCCAGTTGAGGAAAAAGTAGAAAAGGAAGAAAAGAAACCTAAAAAAGTTACTAAAAAGGCGGAAACTGCAGAAGAAGCAACTGCTCCCTCAAGTGACGAGGTAAATGTAGAAGATATTCCGTTTTAAGGAGATATATGCAACAGCGAAAACCAAGACCAGAAAAACCGATTATGAGTAAAGGGGATGCCCCCATAACTTTTGATTATAAAGATGCCCCGACACTCCTACGATTTGTGACCGAGCGAGGTAAAATCTTGCCTAGAGCGAGAACTGGACTAGACGCGGCGAGTCAGCGAGCTCTCAAGATTGCGGTCAAGCGAGCGCGGATTTTAGCTCTCATGCCGTTTGCCGCGTAATATGGCAAAATTTTCGTTAAAATTGGTGCGGAACATATTGTTTGGTCTGTCACTGGGAGTGTTGGTTTTTGCGGGTGGGTATGAAGTTGCCAAGGTCCGTTTAGGGAGAAGTGATAATCCGATTGTCAAACGATTTGTAGGGAGCCCGGCCAAGGGGATGGTAACGGAGGCAGATTTTAGCCGATTTTGGGAAGTGTGGAGGCGACTAGAAACTAGCTATGTTGACCCTGCCAAACTAGATTATGCCAAGATGACTTGGGGGTCGATGCGGGGTTTGGCGAGCTCACTCGATGATCCCTATACCCAATATTTACCTCCGGCAGAAAACAAACAAGCCAACGAAGACTTGAATGGAGCCTTTTTTGGCGTGGGGATAGAGCTAGGGTACCGCGAGGGCAGTCTCGCGGTTGTCTCTCCCATTACCGGGAGTCCCGCGGAGAAAGCGGGGGTGAAGGCGGGCGATTTAATCTTGCATATCAAGGACGAGAAAAAGAAGGTAGACCTGGATACACAGGGAATGACATTGCCGACCGCGGTAACTCACATCCGGGGAGATAAAGGATCAAGTGTCATTTTGACACTTTACCGAGAGGGGGTAGATAAATCTTTTGAAGTGACAATCACAAGGGACGAGATTGTTGTGCCGTCGGTCGAGCTTAAGTTTATCGAGAAGGATGGAAAGAAGATTGCTCACCTGGAACTGCATAAATTTGGCGGGAGGACGGATAAGGAGTGGGTGGCAAAAGTGGGAGAAATTGTGGCGAGCAAGAGTGCGGGAGTAATTTTGGATCTGCGCAATAACCCAGGAGGTTATCTGGACGGAGCGGTGTTTGTGGCGAGTGAGTTTTTGCCCTCTGGAGTGGTGGTAAAACAGGAGGGGCGCAGTAGTAGTGAGACATATAGTGTGGATCGGAAGGGGAGCTTGACCACGATCCCGCTCGTGGTCTTGGTTAATAAGGGTTCGGCCTCGGCTTCGGAGATCACCGCGGGAGCGCTACAGGATAATAAACGGGCTAAGATAGTAGGGGAGCAGAGCTTTGGGAAGGGGACGGTCCAGGAGGTGCAAGATTTATCCGATGGGTCGAGTCTACATGTGACGGTGGCTAAGTGGATCCTGCCATCGGGGAGATGGATTGGGAAAGAGGGGATCACCCCAGACGTAAAGGTGGAGGATAACTTGGAAACTAAAGATATTGATGAACAACTAGAGAAGGCGATAGAGTTGGTACTTGGTAGATAAATTGACAAGCGTGGGAAAATTATCTAGTGACTCATGAAAATCCACTAGGAATGATGTGTTTGGCGACTGACTTAACTAATGGAATTGAGTGTGAACTCCGAAGGAGACTTGGAAGGAATTGTAGGAGACCATCTCTTGCGCATCAAGCTAAAGGGGAACATCCAACAAAAAATGGGTTACAAAACTCTTTTTTTTGGCAGTGTATCCCAGCGTTAACTTATAAGGTACATCAACAGACTGATAATTCGCCCACATTCGATGAAACTGTCGCTGCACAGATGGAATGTGATAGTTTTGTGGCGCGTAAGTAATTTCAGTAATTGTTCTGGATGGGGGAGTAGGGTTGAAAATTGGGCAGATTTGAGTTAAATTTTGCAGTATGAAAGGAAAGCTCGGTCAACAGTTTGTAATTGGATTACTCTCTGGAGTGTTTTTGGTGGCGGTATTTATTGGAGGAGCGGCGAGTGAGCGGATCTGGGGACTGCCGTTTTTGGCCCAGTTGGGCAGGGGGGAGGGGGCGAGGGAGATCATAAGTCAGAGAGTGGTGAATGAAGAAAATGTGGTGAGCGAAGTGGCCGAAAAGGTTTCACCCTCCGTGGTGACGGTGTCGTATAAGCGAGAGACGCCGGTGATGCAACAATATTTCTTGGACCCGTTTGGGATGTTTGGAGGGAGGCGAGCGACGGGAGAGGTAGAGACAGAACAGGTGGATATTGGGAGTGGGTTTATCGTCGACAAGACAGGGCTTGTCGTGACGAATAAACACGTGGTGTCGATGGGACAAGCAAGTGATTACAAGGTAGTTTTGAAAGATGACAGCGAGCACCAGGTCGAGAAGATTTGGCGGGACCCAGTGAATGATTTGGCGATACTCAAGATTTCGGGAAATGATTTGCCGACGATGGAACTGGGAAATTCTGACACTCTCCGAGTCGGTAACTTTGTGATTGCGATTGGGACGGCGCTCGGGGAGTTCCGCCATACAGTTACTACGGGGGTGATATCTGGACTTGGACGAGGAATCACGGCAGGAGATGGATACTCGATGAGCGAAGAATTGGACAACGTAATCCAGACGGATGCGGCGATTAACCCGGGGAACTCGGGAGGTCCACTTCTCAACTCGGCGGGGCAGGTGATTGGGGTGAATGTGGCGGTGTCACAGTCGGCTAACAATATCGGGTTTGCGCTCCCCATTAACGTAGTCAAGGAATCACTTTCTAATTTTAATACGACCGGACAGTTTGACCGGCCGTTCCTGGGAGTGCGTTACCAGATGATTGATAAAGAGACGGCCTTAATGAATAAAGTCCCCGCGGGAGCATATGTAGTTGAGGTGGTCGCTAACTCGAGCGCAGACGCGGCTGGGCTAAAGAAAGGCGATATCATTACCAAGTTTAATGGTCAAGATGTGAGTGAAGCGGAGAATGGTCTCGTGGGACTACTTGCGAAAAAGAAAATCGGCGACAAAGTGGAGATTGAGCTGTGGCGGGATAAGGAGACGAAGAAGGCTACCGTGGAGCTTCGAGGGGAGAGTTAGGGTTGTTTCCGCTGTGAGAAAATTGCTTGAGTTATAATATAGGTTATATATGCCAGTGAACATATCTATAGATCGGAGGGTTTGGTTGGGAGAGAGTGATGGTACTTTATTTATAGGGCCTGAAAGGTGTCGGAGAATTGTAGATTCGCCTAGATTGAGCTATCCGGCAAGAGATGGGACTGGGCAGATAACTCAAATAAGATTTCGTGTTGCAAAAGATGAAGTTTTGGTCGCAGAGTTGGGTCCTGGAATGTCTGTATTGTTGATGGCTTCAGATGAGGCGAAAGAACACACACTAGCAGAAACAGAACATGGCTTTGCATGGGATGGGCAAGGATCGGTTGGAGGTGAGATTGAGTTATTGAATGGATTGGTGAGAATACTTAGCCCTTGTTGATCTCTTGGTGGAGGGTGAGCAGGAGTCCCTCCTCCGCTAAAGCTACGGAAGGGCACGGTCGGTGACGGAATTACTGAATGGCTTGATGAACATCTCTTAATATTTGAGTAATTTCTCCATCGATTGCGGTAGAGAGATTATGCCATGACTGGTTGATCCTATGATCAGTAATTCTGTTCTGGGGGAAGTTGTAGGTGCGGATCTTCTCGGCGCGCATGCCGCGACCTACAGCCGTGCGGCGGGTGGCCTCGAGTTTGCCCACCCGTTCCTCCTCTTGTAACTCCCAGAGTTTGGAGCGCAGGAAGTCGAGACAGATCTCGCGATTGCTTTGCTGGTAGCGTTCTTGGGAGGAGACGGTCACAATACCCGTGGGTTTGTGGATGAGACGAACAGCGGTTGAGACCTTGTTGACGTTTTGTCCACCATGACCGCCAGCGCGGAAAAATTGCCACTCTAGGTCTTCGTCGCGAATCACGATTTTTTGAGGGTCTACTTTGGGGAGGACGGCAATGCTGGCGGTTGAGGTATGGATACGACCCTGGGATTCGGTTGTGGGGACCCGCTGGACACGATGGACGCCCGATTCCCATTTAAAGAGTCCATAGGCTCCTTGGGGTAAACTGGGGTCACTGGGATGGCCAGAAAAGAGATAAGTACCCTCGTCCAAAAGTTCACACTTGAGACCCTGGATCTCGGCAAAGCGTTTGTACATCCGTTCGAGGTCACTAGCCCAGATTTTGGCTTCGTCGCCCCCGGCGCCTGCGCGAAACTCGATGATAGCAGGGCGACGATCTTGTTCGGTATCCTCGGAAGACTCGAGTGCAGATAGCTCGACGAGTTTGGTGGTACGCAAGCTTTTTAGTCGAATTAGCTCATCTTTGGCGTATTGGCCTAATTGGGGATCAGACGAAAGAGTGGTGCTGTCGGTGATTTGCTGGTCGAGCGAGAGAATGACTTTGGCGAGGGTGGCAGAGGGAGCAAGATTGGCGATGGCTTCTCCTAGTTCCGCCAAGCGACTGACGTTTTTGGGATCGCCCGATTCCTTAACTAGTTGATCATAATCAGCAACAATTTTGACGTAATCCATACGATCGGTATTAAGTATTAGGTAGTAAGTATTAAGTATAGGGGAAATCTAGACAGTTTGCGCGGCGCGGATATCGGTCAAGGTCTGGGGACCAACTTGGGAGCCTTTACGGTTCTTTTTGGCTTTTTTGCCGGTGGCGGCTTTTTGTTTAGCCTGGAATTTCTCGACCCGACCGAGTTGGTCGACAAAACGCATCTCACCCGTAAAGAAGGGGTGGCATTTGCTGCAGATGTCGACGGCGAAATCGCCCTTGGTACTGCCAGTCATAAACTGGGCGCCGCAACTGCAGGTAACGGTGATTTGGTTATATTTGGGGTGGATGGTTGACTTCATAGGAGAGAATTTTATCACAAATCCTATTTTTTGCGAAGCTCGGCGCGGAGAACGCCGTAGGAGATGATAATAATGGCTAGGAGGGTGAGTAGGGTGGGTTTCTCGCCGAGGAGGAAGAAGGCGGCGGGAATGGCGATTACTCCTTGGAGGTAGGTGAAGATGCTGGCTTCGGAAGCTTCAATTTTATCTTGACCATAGAGATAAAGAGCAAGAGCGACAATGGAGCCTAAAATCGCCATATAGAGGACAGGAAATAAAAGCTGAAAGTCATAAAGCCATAATGTCGAAAGAGGTGGGAGGGAGCGGGTAGTTAGTAGGTAGCCGGCAAAACAGAATAGTCCTAGCCAGTAGGAGAAAGCAGTAACGAAGAGTTTGGGGAGACTGCGGTATAGGCGTTTGGCCACAATTAAATAACCAGCCCAGATTAGATTTTGGAGAATAATGAGAAAATTGCCAGACAGGCTCGAAATGGTGAGAGTCTGACCTAAAAAGAGGGGTTCCAGGGTCAGGAGGAGGGTACCAATCATCGCCAAGGCTAGCCCTTGCCACTCACGTCTTGTTTGATGCTCCTTAAGGAACCAGATACCTCCAAGAATCGTAAATAGTGGAGAAGTGGCGCCAAGGAGAGAAGCCTCTAGACCAGTGGTTTTGGCTAACCCAGTGTAGAGAATAGCAAGAAGAATAGGGGTGCCGATAAATTCGAGAAGGGTAATCTTCCCGAGAGTTGCGAGGGAAATTTTTGGAAGGCGAATAAATGGGAGGAGGATGAGGGAAAGAGGTGCGGCGAGGAGATAACGAAAATATAAAAATTGGATAGGAGTGAGGTGTGAGAGGGCTGGTTTGACAATGGGTAGAGCCAAACCCCAGATGAGACAGTTGAGTAGAAGGGCAGTATAGGCTAGGCGGCGTTTGGTAGTCATAGTTAAGTAGCTATCTCGACTAAGGCAAAAACTAGGTATAACAAGAGAAGAATCGAACCTTCCCACCAATCGAGTTTCTTCTTGGTTTTAATGAAAAGTGTAAAAGTAAAGTAGATGAGGGCAAAGGCGGTGATGGCGATACCGTAGGGGAAGAGTCCGGCGTGGGTGAGGGTGAGGGGGCGAATAATCGCGGCAACGGCGAGAATGAGCGTTGAGTTGGCTACTATCGAGCCCAGCAGATCGCCAAGCGCCATCTGGGCTTGGCCAGAACTCACTGCTTTGAGCTCAAAGGCCAGTTCGGGCAGGGAAGTTCCCACGGCTACGATGAAAAGACCGATAAAGAGTGGAGAGAGTCCAGTAGAGATGGCCAGAGTAGACGCGAGGCGGACGATAAAATGAGAAGAAAAGATCAACAGTCCAACACCGAATAAGAATTTTAAAATACCGTTGTGTCCATGTAAATTGGTGACAGTAACTAAAAAACGCCTAATGGGGGATTTGGACATGACATGTTTGGCTAGTGCGGCGTGGTGTGAACGGAGAAAAGTAGCAACCATAATGAAATAGATGACGAGGAGAACAACCCCGTCAGCACGTGAGAGGGTACCATCGGCGATCAAAAATAAAGGTAAAAAGCCAGCTGCACCGGTCAAGTAAATATCGCGTTTGAGAATGATTCCAGTAATATGGAGAGACCCGCCCAGCAAAGCCGCACCACCAATCACTAAGCTCAGATCCGCGATGTTACTCCCGATAATGTTACCGAGTACTAGGCTGGTATTACCCTCAAGAGAGGCAATAATACTGACTATTAGTTCTGGGAGAGAAGTGGAGATAGCGAGAATAAAAGCAGTGATACCATAAACCCCGAGTCGGCTAGATCTGGCAATAGTTTTGATGGAACGCACGATGAGAGAGGTCGCATAGATTAAGAGGAGACACAGCAAACATAGGACAGTAATTTGCAGGAGCATGGGTATACTATCGCAGTTTTGTTATCGCTTGGTCAAGGGGGAGGGTGAGTTGCTCACGAGTGGTGAGATTTTTGAGGGTGACGGTATTGTTTTTTACCTCTTCGTCGCCGAGGACGAGCACGTAGGGAATAGCCTTTTTGTCGGCGTACTTGAGCTGTTTGTCGAGCTTAGCGCCAGCGTCGGGGTAGAGTTCGGTGTTGATACCGGCGCTTCGCAGAGATTGTGCGACCTTTAAGGACAGTCCTTGAAGGCTCTCGGAGAAGACGGTGACGAGAGCACGAGTTGTTTGGATGGTGGGGATCAGACCGAGCTGATCGGCGGCTTCGACCGTGCGGTCGAAACCAAAGGCGATGCCCGTGGCTGGAATGGCTAGGCCAGTGAGGCGTTCCATCATACCATCGTAGCGTTCACCCCCCCCAACGCTTCCTACGGCGTAGTCTTCGATGACGATTTCCCAGATGGGTCCTTGAGAGTAGGAGAAGGAGCGAGCCAGCGTGGGCTCGAAACGATAAAACTCACTATTAAAACCGGATTTTTCGAGATAGGTGATGATAGTTTTGATGGTTTCGTCGGGCTGGATTTTTTGGACAAAAGTCAGGTATTCTTGAGCTTTTGCGGATGGGATCCCCTTTTTGACCATCTCCTCAATGACACCATCCTTACCAATTTTTTTAAGTTTGTCGATGGCCACGATGGCCTCGTAGGGGATATCTTTCATGAGGTCGCGGTTGTTAAAGATAATCACGGGTTTTTTGAAGCCAATCTTGAGATAGGTGTCTAAGTTCTCTGCAATGACCTCGGCATCGGCGGAAGGGTCTGCCACTCCAAAAATATCGAGGTCAAACTGAGTAAACTCACGGTAGCGACCGGCCTGGGGTTTCTCGGCGCGGAAAACTGACTGGAATTGGTACCTACGGAAGGGGAGGGTAAGGGAGTTTAAATTGCTTGCCACGTAGCGACAGGTGGGGACTGTTTGGTCATAGCGCAGGGCGACATCGCGCTCGCCGTTATCTTTAAAACGAAAAATAAGTTTGGAGTCTTCGCCGATCTCATCCTGGAAAAGGGCATAGGGTTCGAGGGTAGGGGTCTCGATTGGTTCGTAGCCCCAGCTTTCTGCGTTTTTGATCATGATATTTTTGACCCAGGCACGTTTACGGGCATCTACGGGTAAGATGTCGCGGAATCCCTTGAGTGTTTGTAGATTTTGTTTTTGCATATAATTAGTCATTATAACCTTCTTTGCTAATGGGGTACACCTGTTTCTGCGAGCAAATCTTGTTGGCGTAGGAGCAAACCAGCGAGTTGCTCTTGTAGCTCAGGTGTATTTACACCACTGGCAACCGCAATTAAAATGTCGTCGATAAGTTCCTCGGTTTGCGCGAGTTGTTGAATTGAATTAGAGCTGTTTTCACTATTTTGCATATATTCCTTTAATAAGTATGAAAAACCCCGCTCAGCGGGGGTATGGGAAAATGACTAATTGTCGATTTTTTACGCGAAAAGCGTCCCCGCCACAGATGTATGGTAGGGATGACCCTCCTTCGCTCTAGAGAGCTTCGGAAGGGCGCGTGACTGTTTTAAGCTTTTCATGATTTGTTTCATGACAGCATGTTACCATGGTGATATGAGGTTGTCAACAAGGAATGTATCGCAATATCAGAAACCCGGCGTGGAATATTATTTTTTGAGGCGGGAGAGGGCGAGTTTGTAGCCACCATTCCCATGTTCAAGCCAGAGTGCGCAACGAGTGACGGTAGTGGTGGAAACATGACATTGTTTGGCAATTTCTAGATAGGGGATTTTTTTGTTGAGCATTTGGGCAATGGTCCAGCGAGTACTAATGGATTCAAGTTCTTGGATGGTCATCAGATCACGAAAAAAGTGGGCAAGCTCAGTGGGAGACTTAAGGGTGGAGACCGCCAGAAATAAGTCGGACATAGTTTTGGTGGGATAGGCAGTGGTCATGGGGCAATTTTAACACGCATAATAATGGTGGCAGTTTGTACTGAATTTGACTGGGTTGCGGTATAGATCAAGGTATCTCCTAATTCGAGATCGGCCAGTTCGATGGGTCCGGCGGGTGACTTGAGAATGGTTTTGGCAGTGAGTAGAATTTTTTGGTCATCGCTACCGATTGTCAATGTGAGGACGGACTTGTCGATCTTTTTGATAGTACCCATGGCGGTAACTTTGGCGGGAGATTCGATAG
>JAZDDW010000029.1:0-12163 GCA_043809365.1 bacterium | reverse complement strand
GGTCGTGTTGGCCAACAAGCCCTCATGTTTGCCTTGGGTTTTGTGTTTTACCTCTATCTTTCTAGTCAAGACAGAGAGGTTTACAAGACTTTTGCACCGCTAGGTTATGTTTTAGCCCTAATCATTCTTTTGGCTACTCTCATCTTCGGTGAGACGATTAGGGGCTCTACTCGTTGGATCCTCCTGGGTGGTTTCCAGTTTCAGGCCGGGGAGTTGAGCAAACCTCTCCTGGTCTTGTCTTTCGCTTACTCTCTCTACCATTTTCCCCTTAACTCACTCAAAAATTTTGGGATAAATCTAGTCCTCTTTGCTCTACCTGCCTTCCTGATTTTTCGTCAACCTGACTTGGGTACTGCGCTCGTCATCTCCTCAATTTTTGCCCTTCAACTATTTGTGGCTGGTTTACCTTGGTGGTTTTTGGGGTTGGTTGGTGCTATTACCGCCTTTTCTTGGCGTTACTTACCACGTCTCTTACACCCTTACCAACTAGAGAGACTGACGACCTTTATAGATCCCTACCGTGATCCCCTGGGTAGTGGCTACAATGTCATCCAATCCGTGATTGCAGTTGGCTCGGGGGGACTACTGGGCAAGGGTCTAGGCCATGGCACTCAATCTCATCTTCGTTTTCTCCCCGAACGTCACACCGACTTTATCTTTGCCTCCCTTGCCGAAGAACTGGGCTTAATCGGTAGTTTACTCGTCATCTTATGTCTGGGTGCTTTACTCTATCGTCTCCTCTACCTCGCGACCCATGCTCAAAGTCGGTTTTCTCGTTTTATCTACCTGGGTAGTTTTGGTTATCTAGCCTTTCAAACTTTTGTCAATATCGGGATGAATATTGGTGTGGCTCCCGTTACCGGAGTTACTCTTCCCTTGATTTCATATGGTGGTAGCTCCATACTAGCAACTGCCATCACTCTTGGTATAGCGAGCTCTCTTTCACGCACCAAATCCGAGGCGTCCTTGCTTCAAATTCGTTAACTCATGTTATAATCCTCCCTATGAAATACGCAGTTATCAAAACTGGAGGCAAACAATACAAAGTCAGCGTTGGTTCTACTTTAAATGTGGAACTTTTAGGCGAAGACAAATCCGTTATTTTTGACGAAGTTCTCCTTGTAGTCGACGATGACTTAGTCGAAGTGGGGATGCCGATTGTGGCAGGAACCAAAGTTTTTGCTGACGTCATCTCGCAAGTTAAAGCCGAGAAAATTGAGGTCTTCAAATACAAGTCCAAGTCTCGTTACCGCAAACACACCGGTCATCGCCAGAAATATACCCAAGTCAAAATTACCGGCATCGGTACCAAACCCAAAGATGTCGTCATCCCGAGCGTAGTCGAGGGATCTAAACCCACCAAAAAACCCACTGCCAAAAAAGCTGTAGTCAAAAAACCTCGTATCAAGAAATCTACAAAGTAAAGTATTTTTCCGGATACTTTATACTTCAACCATGTACTACTTTTTCCTGGGTAATACTCCCGAACTTTCAAAGCTTGAATTGTCTACTCTTTATCCAGGTGACTTCAATCTGGTAACCAAAGCAATTGTCTCTTATTCAGGGGCTCTTAATCCAACCACCCTCTTCCGTTTAGGCGGTACTCGTAAAGTAGCAGAGTTACTCACCACTTGTCCTCCAAGTGACACTGTGTCATGTGTCACAGAGTTAATTTCCGCCGACTCAGCCAAAAATATCGCCCTCACTGATTATGCGGATCTCGCGTTAGATCACGGAATTTTCCATACCATCAAATCCCAAGTAAAACGCTCACTTCGCTTCGTTTCCCTCGAGACCACCGAGCACGAGCTCCTTATGCTATCTCATCAACATGTTAGTGAATACAACCTCCTTCCTGCAGGAGATTCTATCGCAATTGCCAAAACAGTTTGGATTTATGACGCCGAGGATTGGGTGAGGCGTGATCGGGACAAACCTTACCGCGATATCAAACGTGGTATGCTCCCCCCCAAAGTAGCCCGGATTATGGTCAACTTGGCCACCCAAGGTAAGTCTGGACTCACGCTCGCCGATCCTTTTTGCGGGACAGGCACCATCCTGGCGGAGGGGATGATGGTTGGCTGCAACGTCGTTGGAGGAGATACTAATCCCGCTGCGATCGCAGGTTCAGAGTCCAATCTCGCCTGGCTTTGCTCCCAATACCTAATACCTAATACCAAATACCAAATACTAAACCTCGACGCAACTCACTTTCATGAGCATGTGGCCACTTGTGACTGTCTCGCTACCGAGCCCTACATGGGCCCCTTGTTGGATGATCGCAATCCCTCGAGTCTCGACAAAATCAAAAACATTGCCCGTGGGTTAGACAAGCTATATCGCGGTGCCTTCAAATCATTCCATCGTAGTTTGCCCGTGGGGGGCAGGGTAGTCATAACGATTCCCAGTTTTCATGTCTACGATCGAGTCATCCCCACAATTTCGATTGACACTCTTGGTTCTCTCGGCTACAATTACGTGAGCTCTGTAGCCTATGGTAAGCCAGGGGCCGCCGTAGTCAGAAATATTACGATTTTGGAAAAGCAATAATCTATGTCACACGTCAAGTCAGGGGGAGCTACTCGTCAAGGTACAACTAGACCAGGGAAACGTCGTGGTGTCAAGAAATTTGGTGGAGAAACAGTCAAAGTGGGTCAGATTATCATTCGTCAGGTAGGCACCCGCGTTCACCCGGGGGCTGGGGTAGGTATTGGCCGTGACTACACCATTTTTGCCATGAAAGAAGGTCTTGTTCAGTTTTTTACCCGCCTCGGTAGATCGTTTGTGTCAGTAAAGTAATTTCTGATCCCTTTCGTTCTCTTTTCACGCCTCGTTTCACATGGTATGTTTAACCCATGACTGATCAAAAATCTATCCACGAACTCGCCATCGATCTGGTCCAGCCCAATCCCCTCCAGCCCAGGGGTACAATTCTCCCCTCATCCGTCAGTGATCTCGTCGAGTCCATCAAAGAACACGGTATTCTCGAGCCCCTGGTGATCGCCCATACTCCAGCCGGTTATCAGATCATCGCCGGTGAACGCCGTTGGCGAGCCAGTAAGATTGTAGGTTTGACCAAAGTACCCGTCGTCATCAAAGAGACCACTCCCAAAGGTATGCTCGAAATGGCTATCGTCGAGAATGTCCAGCGCACCGACCTCAATCCCATCGAGCGTGGCAAGGCCTTTATTCGCTTGATGCACGAGTTTGGCCTGGCTAACGCCGATATCGCCAAGCGAGTCGCGAAATCTCCGGCTTATGTCAGCAACACCCTCAAACTTCTCGAGCTCCCCGACGCACTCAAAGACGGCCTCATTGGCGGTCTAATTAGTGAAGGACATGCGCGCGCACTCTCCGCAATCGACGATACTCGCCTGATGATCGAGGCCTATAAGCTAGTTTTAAAAGAAGGAGCAAGCGTGAGGCGCGCCGAGGAAATCGCGCGTCGACTCAAAAAAGATTTTGCCCAAAAACCCCGCTCGGATGGGGGTAGGCCAGCCTTTATCTTAAGCGACGAGACCTCTCTCCTGCAAAAAAAACTCACTCACGCGCTCGGTGCACTTTCCACCGTCAAACTGACTCGAAGTAAGCGGGAAACCAAAATCCTTATCAAATTAAAAGGCACTCCGCAGGAGACCGAGGCCGCCCTCACCAAAATCCTCTCCCTGGCAAATTAAAAGACGTAATCATTCTCCAGAGCTGTTGTCTCCGAACGTTGGCCAAATTTAATCTCTTGGGGAGAGCTCTGCATCCCATGTTGTTTAAGGATATGCAACTCATATTCTAATCCATTATTGGGAAGTTCATACTTTAATTGGATAAAGCTCGAGGTCCCCGCCCTCGTATGATGGAAAAACCCCACCACTCTAAACTCGTCCGCCTCGGTAATCTCCAAATTGTTGGGTCCCAAAGTATAGGGTTCGGGATAGTAGGGTAGGGTAGTGGGATTGGTTGGGCTGGCCTCAACCTCCACATTAGTACTATTTTTGGGTAAATAAAAGCGGACGTATTGGAGGTAATTCCCTCCAAAAAAATCAGGCAACTGGGGATTTTCTTCTTCTGATTTATTGGTATACATCAACTCTACTTTGTGTATTATCTTTTCATCCTGTTTTTCGACCGTGTGGATGGTTTGGCGCGCCATGGAACAATTAGCTTTATTGGCACCTAGATTCGCCTCTACGGTCAGAAATGTATCCAAGTTACAACGATGCTCACCATCGCTACAGTTTGGTATTGCCAGCTCCCCGGCCCAATTATTCTTTTCCAACTTCTTCTGTAGTGACGTGTTATTTGTGTTCAGCAAAATATTTTGATTCTGTAATTCACGGTAAAGTATCTGTATTATCGTCAATTTTTTACCCAGCGATAAGTTTTTCAGGTGAGTCAGCAGTACTTGTCCGGCGCCAGTCAAAATATCTCTCTTTTGGGTCGAGCCAGGGAAAAAATCTGTCTCCACTTTTGCCTGGAGTTTTTGGTAAATATTCTCGCTGTCCAAAACCAATTCGTAATCAGGGATTTGGATTGGCCCCGTAATTTCCAAGATTTTTTTCACAGTCGCCAAACTCACAGTCATAATCACATCTAGGTTGATTTCGTTACCTTTATCCATAAACCACCTAACGGTCTTGGCGGTGGTGACAAAATTGGGGTCCCAGTCGCTATCACGCAAGCGCCAACTCCCTTGCTTAAATGCCGTTTGAATAGGTTTGGGGGGTTCGACGTAACCATCAAGTTGTCCGTCTGGGGTATAAATATCCTCAAAACGAAGCTCTAGTTGGCCTTGCTCGGCAGTGGCGACCGCATAAGAACCAAAAAACCCCCCGTTAGCCCGCATCTCAGTGTCGTTTTGCAATAATACGAGGTAAGTGATTGGGTGGTCATATCCTCCCAGGTATCGCCAGTAATTAATCCCCACTCCAACCACTGACAGCCACCCGACCAACAATCCCCAAACATATTTCCACTTCATGAGTGGACCCGGGAGGTCTCGAACCTCCGACCTTCCCGATGTGAACGGGACGCTCTACCCCTGAGCCACGGATCCACACTAGACCTTGCGCTATTTTACCATGCACTGTATTCTCACTATATGTGGATTTTTCGCAACCTTTGGCTATTCTTTCTTGATTTTCTCGAAACGATTGTCGTGAGCCTTGCCATCTTCGCTGTAGTTTATATCTTCCTTTTCCAACCTCATCAGGTTGATGGGCGTTCCATGGAGCCCAACTTTCACAATGGTGAGTATATCTTGACCGACAAACTCTCCTACCGTCTCCACCCCCCCAAACGCGGGGATGTGGTGGTTTTCCGCTCTCCCCAAGATGAGCGGGTAGACTTTATCAAGCGCATTATTGGCGTACCCGGTGACGTCCTGATGATCAAGAGGGGATACGTTTATTTGAACGGTATCAAGCTCGACGAAGCCTACATCAATGATCCCGGCCAAGTATTGTCCGGTCGCTTTATTGGTGAGGGAGTAGAGTTCCCCGTTGCACCGGGGGAGTACATCGTTATGGGAGACAATCGGCTCCATAGCTCTGATTCTCGCGAGTGGGGACCAGTGAGTTTGAGTGGGATCGTTGGGCGCGCCTTCTTCCGTTACTGGCCAGTTAGCGAGTTTGGACTTGTCGAGACCGCCGAGGCGGAGCTCACTCTGGGCGCAGTCAAAGGTGCGATTACCCGCTAAATTTATGCCTAAATCTGATCTATTACCAATCGAGATTCCCTTAATTGACAAAAATGGTTTATTTTTGCGGAACGAAGTTGCCAATCACTTATCTCAAAATCTTAACAAAACTGGCGCCGAAAGAGGTTCTAGTCAACAGCAAGGATTTGGCTTACTTGCCGAAATGGTTGTTCGTCAATATTTTCAATTGCCACTAATTAATCCTCCGGAACATCCAGTTGCTTATGATTTTATTTTACCTAGTGGGATCAAGGTAGATGTAAAGTGTAGGGGAGGGGAGAGACCTTTCCAACTCGAATACGTCGGAGCCGATGGTCTTCCCCGTGAGGCCAAGCACAACTTATTCGCTCGACAAGTATATGATGACTCTCTCGACACCGACATCTATCTTATGACTCATCTCATGACACCTGCCAAGGCTACTTTACCCGGGACGGCACGACAGCAGAAATGGAAACTCTATATTTGTGGTTGGGTTTCCAAGCAACGAGTAAAGAATGAGGGTGTTTACCTACCTAGACATTCACTTACCGAGCAAGGCAATACTTGGTTCGCTTATCGTGGACAAGAAATCGAGTATTACCAACGCAATCTCCATCCGCTTCAGTCTCTAAATGATCTATCCAAGATTACTCTCCAAGAGCTTAAATCCGATCAAAATTCTACAGGGAGTCTCAACATGACCTCTGTCGATCTTGTTCGGATAGTTCAAGATTTAATCGGTATTGGCATTTTACCTCCAGCAACCTTATCCTGGGTCAAGTCAAAAGTATCTGTCGATAAACCAGTCAAGCCATTCCTCCATCCCAATCAATACTTTCATGCCTTATCCTGGTTAAAATTTCAAGGTCAAATTGATGGATCAATTATTAAAAAAGCTTCGAAAGTCTTACAGTGTGAGGAGTTTAGCGGTATCTAGTTTGGTTTTCCCCAGCCTCTCCTGGCAGACGGCAATATAATCAGCTTTTTCCTTCCGATGGAGATAAACTTCTTGATTTTTCTCAATTCCAATATATTTTCTATTTTCGGTAGCCGCCGCTATCAAAAAACTACCGCTCCCACAAGCATTATCCAGAACAACATCACCCTCATTGGTAAAAGTCTTTACCAAATAACGACCCAGCTCTACTGGTTTTTGTGTGGGGTGGTAAACTTTTCCCTCACTTTCCGCTGTCTTAAAATAAATTACATCGGTAGGGTATCTCTCGCCATTACTTTTTACTTCTACAGTCGCAAAATTACCGTAACTTCCCGTCAATTGATTTTTTCTAAATCCTTTATTATATGGTTCACCAATAGACATTTGTGGATGATAGCTGGGTTGTTGTTTATAGAAGATACAGATATCCTCATGTCTTCGTAATGGCTGTTTTTTGGCATTCAAAAAATTAGTTGGTTTGGATTTTACCCAAATAATCTTATATTTAAACATTTTAGGATTAGACAACATGAGCTGGGCCGTAAACATCCCCTGTCCTGTTAGGGCAATCGCACCTCGATCCTTAATAATTCTTTCATATTGTGCCCACAGTCGATCAAGCGGAATTACACTGTCCCACTGATTTTGTGTAGTTCCATATGGTAGATCACACAAGATAAAGTCAATAGATTTGTCTGGGACAGTCGGTAAAACATCCAAACAATCGGCCTGGAATACTCTATTGAGAAAATTTTCAATCGGAAAATTATAACTTAAACCCATAGGTAAATTGTTCTTGAGAAAAATACCTCGAGCTTGGTTAACATCGCGGTCCAAATATCCTTTTTCTACCAATTTAGATACCAGAAAGTGAGCAGATGAGACAGAGTTTAACTCAAATCTTTGTCTGATTTCATCAAGCGAAGGAGAATAACCGTACAATTTGTTGTAATGTGAGATAAAATCATATGTAAGACCTTGCCTCTTGGTAAGCATATAGAACCATTAAAATAGAAAAATAATCGAAAGTCAATAATCGAAAATACTATGCACTACTCTCTCGCCCGCGCCACTGCCTGGAATATTGCCGGATATCTGTATCTTATTGTTGCTAGTTTGATCTCCACCCCCATCCTCGTCCACAACCTGGGGCTAGCTCAGTTTGGGGAGTATAGTCTGATTTTTGCCGCAATTATTCTCGTCTCCTCGCTCAATCTCGGACTCCCCCAAGCCGTCACCCGCGCCCTCTCGCGCGACCACGAGTTTTCTCCCACTCGCCAGAGACTCTGGGCTACCTCCAGTCTCCTTTTCCTGGGCACGGGATTTGTGGCGGGCGTTATCGCCGTTATCCTGACCCTCTGGCTCCATCTCTCACCCTTAGTCCTCCTCCAAATCTTTGCTCTCGTCCTCATTAACAACTTGGTTGCCCATTACTCTACTCTACCCCAAGCCGAGGGTCATTTTGGCTACTACAATGCCAAAACCTTTATTGTCGGGACTGGCAATACTTTGCTTGCCGCCTATCTTGCCTGGATAGGGCAGGGAGTCCCAGCTATCCTGACTATGACCCTAGCCTGTTATCTTTTAACTTTAGCTGTCCTGGTTTATTTTTCACTCAAGTATTTCCCGCGTCCCCGCGCTGGCTCTCCTTCCCTCCTTGTTGCTCGCTCTCTCATCACCTTTGGCCTCAAGAATCAGGCGGGTACCCTGATTGGTCAAGTTCAGTCCCAGTATGGCAAGTATCTCCTCTCTGGCCTCTCTGCAGTTAGTCTCTCTGCCTATGTAGTAGCCATTGGTCTAGTCCAGAAATTGGCCGGTGGGGTCGTCCAGGTAGCCACCGCCCTCTATCCGGCGAGCGCTAGGTCAGCTGGCGATCTTCACCTCCGTCGTACCTATCACTTTCTCCAATGTGGGCTCTTTGTCCTTGCACTCTTGGGCGTCGGTCTCTACCAACTCATTGGTTTACCTTTTCTTACTTGGTGGCTACACTCACCCGAGCTTGTCCCCCTCGTCCATACTATTATGCAAATCCTAGTTTGGTATTTTGCGGTTTTGATCCTTTCCCCCCTATCTAGCGCGATCCTCGATGGTCATGGCCGGCCAGGACTCACCTCGCTCTTCACTTTTGCCACCGCTACCATCGAGATTGTCTTAGCCCTGATCCTTTTTCCTCACTACGGCCTTTTTGCCCCCATCTACGCCGCCCTTGTCGCTATCGCAATAACTATTCCAGTTCTACTCCTCGTCACCGAGCGTGTTCTCCGAGGGTCTGACCTTAAAGGAAGTGCCCAGCCCCGCCAATATAATGTGCGGGGAAGGTCAGACCCTGAAGTAGATGTTACAATTACCTCATGAAATACGGTTCAATCCCCGCGGGCGGTTTGGGTACCCGCCTCCAGCCACTCGGTTTTTCCAAAGAATTAGCTCCTGTTGCCGGCCACGCCGTCATTGAGTATTTAATCGAACGCATGATCTTCGCTGGCATTGACAAAATATTTGTGAACACTGCACCAGACAAAACCGATCTCATTCGCTATTTGTCCAACAAGTCCTCCTATCATGACCATCTCATTTTCTTGGTTCGGGAGCGCAAAGGCCTGCTCGACGGCATTATCCTCCCTGAGCAGTTTCTCCGCGAGGAAGACGAGCTCTATTTCGGCTTACCCGATACCATCTGGTACCCCAAAGATGGCTTTACTCAGCTTTGCGACACTGGGGGTGAGCTAGTTCTCGGCCTGTTTGACACCGGTACTCCCGAGCTGTTTGACAGTGTAGTGATCGACAAATCTGGGAAGATTAAGTCGATCGAAGTGCAGGTTCCAAAGCCGAAAACCAAATGGACCTGGGCCATCGGTCGCCTCACTGTTAAAGTTGCCCGGCTCCTTGCACCCAACCCATTATTTGGCGCATCCTTGCATGCCTACTGTCAAACCCATCCAGGATATGCAATCCAAATTTCTGGTTCTAGTTGTCTCGACATCGGCATCCCCGAGGATTACGCCAAAGCAGAAACCTTCGTCAAAGATCATGAACCATAATCCACTCGTCTCTATTTTGATCCCTACCTACAATCGCGAAGCCTATTTAGGTGATGCCATTAACTCCGCGCTCAACCAAACTTACCCTAATATTGAGATTATTGTCCACGACGATGCTTCTACCGATCAGACCATAGAACTGTTGTCACTTTATCACGATCCTCACTTGCGAGTAATTCGTACCGACACCAATCACGGCATGATCGGCGGCTGGAATTACATTGTGCAACAGGCGAGAGGGGAGTACCTCAAGTTTCTGGCGTCCGACGATCTTCTGACACCCACCTGCGTCGCCGAGCTGGTGAAAGCCACGCTCGCTCACCCCCAAGCCGCGCTCATTACCTGTCAGCGCAAATTTATTGACGGAGAAGGAAGGCCTGTCCGCCGTGGCGGAGTAGTCAAAACCCTGGGCTTTGCCCACAAGAGTGTTATTGTCAACGGCCTCGCTCATGCCCACGAGATTCTCACCACTCTGCGGGAAAATAAAATCGGCGAACCCACGGCAGTGCTTTACCCAACGAAATTAGTCAAAAAAGCGGGAGAGTATGATCCCCAGTTCTCTCAATTCGCCGATTTTGAATATTGGATCCGCCTCCTGCAATTTGGTGATTTGGTTTACCTTCACCGACCCCTCTGTTCTTTCCGTCTGCACACCGGAAGCAATACCAGTGCCGCCATCCGTGACGGTCGCTTTATCTCCGAGATCTTCACGCTTATTCACAAATACTATGATTCCTCTCCATTTTGTCGCGCGTTTTCTCTCACGCCCGCAGACCGCCATCATGTCACTCGCCAAAAAACTCTCGACACTCTCAAAAATATCAAGGACTTATTTGTTCACGGCCAACTAGCCCAAGCTACCCGGTATTTTGTCCGCCTTATTATCGCCATTTCCAGATTTTCTTAACTTCGACTTTTACAATTTTACTCATCCGGCTTTCGTTCCCAGCTTTATCTAGCGCTGTCACTCCGCAATAATACTTTCCTTTGGGTAGATGCCCACTTAACCATTGATTATGTTTTATTTCCGTCACGTTGGTTAATTGATCTACCTTGGTCCCGTAATACACGCGGTACCTGTTCGCACCTTTTACACTTTTCCAATAGACCCAAACATTCTGCCACCAATCATTCGCATAAATAATTTTGGGTGTCTCCGGTGGAATTGTGTCACGTATAATACTGTGTACTTTTAACTCGCTCTCTACATTCCCCGCCCCGTCAGTTGCGCGCGACTTAATGACGTACTTCCCCTCCGTCAAAGTAGAGAGAGTATAGCTCCAATTATTTGTCCCATCAACCAAAGCAGTGCTCTCAATTCCCGCTGGATTTTTGATCAGTAACTCAACTTGCGCGACCCCGCTGACGTTATCACTGGCAGTACCTTCGATCTTGCCATCCCAACTATTGCTCAAACTAGGTAAGCTAAAATTACTAGTTGGGGGTGTCCAGTCCACGTCAGCTCCACTTGAAGTTTGTGGATCGGTATTACAGTTGCCACTTGTATCGCAAACACTAGGCGAGATAGAACATGTTACTCCCATTCCTTCACTCGTAATCATGCAACTTGGATTGACATAATCTGGCCGCAAATAGGGGTCTGCATACACAAACTCGGCCGAGGGACTCGCGCTATACCACCCCAAGAACAAAGTGGTCGAGACAAACATAGGTTGAGTCGTATCGAGTTCTGTCACTCTCGATCCTTCTGCGTTGGTCCGCCCATACTCAATCTCATAAATAGTTGTACTCTCACCCGAGCTAAGCTCATGCATTTTTACCTCTCCATTTTCATCGTACAAATACAACTCAATCTTCCCCGTTCCCGAGCTCTGCAATCTATATTTGCCACTGGCGGGTTTACTTACCATCGCAGTTTGAATTGTTTCCCTAGGTAAACCTCCCTCGTCGTCATTCAGGTATTCGCTCATCCACTCCAGGGGGATGTCACTCCCGCCCTCGTTGGTCAAAGTAAGCGTTGTCCCAGAGTCAGCCACCAACAAAAAGTAGGAGAGATCGGTTAGTGATGGCTGATAAATATTACTCGAAACAATGGGATCAGTTTTTAACTTTGTCACTCGCGTGCTGTCGTTGGGATCATTAATTGTGAGTGCAGCAGAACTCGAGGCATGCGCCACAACAAAATGTCCAGGTTCACCCACAATCGCCGGCAAGGTTAATGGTAGTTCTCTCGTTCGGGAAAATTCGAGTTTCGTAGTCGATTGTCCTGCATCATAACTTTCTTTGACGTACCTGGCGATAGCCAGCCAATTCAGATGTCCTTCTCGGACATATCCATCAGTCTGATCCAGCAACCACGTATTCAATTTATCTGGCGTAGCCTCTACTCCACTTGGGTCCTTTACGCCGTAATTATTGAGGATCATCGCTACCGAGGTGATTGCGCACCCCCATCTCCCAATTCCTTCCCTCCCCGGCGCCCACTCGCTCGCCTTGTCATACTCCACATCCTTCCACGCTGGATCTTTTTGGGAGTAGTAAGGAAACGCAGGGATA
>JAZDDW010000028.1:0-10561 GCA_043809365.1 bacterium | reverse complement strand
GGTGATCCAATCTGGCCATTTATTCAAGTCGGAAAAATTATGCAGGAGTCTGATTTAACCTACATTAACCTCGAAAGCCCACTAATTGCCAATTGTCCAGTTACTGCAGTTGGGATGAAATTCTGCGGTAGTGCCCAAAATATTACTGGTTTAGTCTGGGCTGGGGTAGACGTCGCCAGTCTTGCCAACAATCATGCGACTAACTATGGCAGTACTGGGCTTGACGAAACTGTGCAAATCCTCCAAAAGAACGGGATTGCTGTGACCGGAGTTGGCTCACCCGCTGTAGTCACCAAAAATACCATCTCTGTGTCTTTCGTCAGCTTTGATGATGTCAGCAGATCTGTTGCTCTCAAAGAGTTGATTAAACAAATAGGGGATGCCAGGGCTATTTCTGACCTAGTCGTAGTTACTTTTCACTGGGGGGCTGAGTATCAATCAACTCCTACCACAAGACAGGTAACCTTGGCTCACACCGCTATCCAGGCCGGGGCCGATCTAGTTATTGGCGCCCATCCTCACTGGGTCCAATCTCACGAACTCTACCAGGGCAAACCCATCTATTACTCTTTGGGTAACTTTGTCTTTGATCAGGATTGGAGTGAAGAAACTAAAAAAGGTCTGGTCGTGCGCTTTACATATCAAGGTTCTAATCTTGTCAACACCGAGGAACTACCTGTCTACATCCGCGACTTCGGCCAACCCTTTTGGGTAAATTCAGACTGAAAGAGCGGGTAAGGGGAATCGAACCCCTCTCTATTCCTTGGGAAGGAATCATACTACCGATGTACTATACCCGCGGGTATCACCTCGGTAATTTTATCACTTGCCCCACTTCGATGTAATTGGGAGTTTTCAGTTCATTAAAATTTGCCACTTCGCTCCACTTATACCCATCACCGTAAGCCCGTACAGAGATATTCCAAAGATTATCTCCCTTAACTACAGTATAACTCTCTCCCTCAATCTGTTCCGCCACCTTGGGTTGAATCACAGCCACTTTAGGCAGTTTTAGTTCTTGACCCACAGTAATCCTACTTGGATCCTTTAATTCATTCGCTTTGGCAATCTCAACCCAGTTATAGCCAGATCCGTAATATTGCTCGGCAATCTTCCAGAGATGATCTCCTGGAGCCACCTTTACTGTCTCTGGCAACTCGGCCGGGTACTTCTTTCCATCTTCCTTCACCTCAACTTCTACCTCTCCCACCTTTTCCGTCGCCACTTCAGTATTATCTGCTTCGGTAGTTATCTCTGGCTTAGCCACTTTATACATCCGAAATACGAGTACTCCAATCAGGATTACCGTGACAATGCCAAACAGCATCGATAGCATCGATTCATTCAGCTTGATAGTTTTCAGCAACTGCTTAAGTTTAGTTTCCATAGGTCTCCTTTATTCCGGGCAGGAAAATAATCTCTATGACCACCATAGCAAATCCCTATGGGGCGTGTCAATCATTAACTTGACCTTCTTGATATGATATAATTATGAATCTTAGAACTTTAGATGATGTTCAGGTAAGTAGACGCGCCGCATACTACAGCAGATTCAGGGTAGAAGCAGGAAAGATATTGGTTGATCTAGATCAGCTTGCTTGTGTCGATGCTCTAATTTGTGCAGTACACCAAACCACTCTTGAACATTATTTTACAGATGGTGGCTACCACTGCACGCACAAACCGTGTAATACAGTAGTTTTTATGAGATAGCGAGGCTGACGGGATTCGAACCCGTGGTTTCCTCCGTGACAGGGAGGCGCGTTAGACCAGCTGCGCTACAGCCCCTCGCGTAGAGTATTTTACTACACAATCACCAAAAATAATCATGTGCATAATAAATTTTGGACTTCTGATTATTTAGTGATGGTTCGATCCTCACACACAAGATTTTTTTGCCTACAAATGCGGTACATGGAAACCAACATAATTTATCAATTTTAGGAATATAAACCACCAATGCATCAACTTCACACTCACTGTAAGTATAGACGTGTCTTCGTTGCCTAGTTTCATAGGCCAATTTTACGATTACTGATCCGATGGCATTCGCAGGTTTACCATTAGCATATTTAACTTGAACTCTCCACAATTTAAAATTTTTATCTTCTAAAACTAAGTCATAACGACAATCCATAACTGGAACAGATGGAAAGTATCCAAGCTCAATTGCTCTAACTTGTGCCTTACTGACCGCCAACTGTCCCTTCCAGTTTGAGGTAAACATAACCCAAATATAAACCAAATAAATCTATCCTGTCAATAGGAAATATATTTGCTATACTATCCCCGTAACTAGTAAGCAAGGAGGTTGTATGAACTCTATCACAATTCTTATTATCCTCGCAGTTGGAACCGGGCTCTATCTGGTTTCTCTCTACAACTTCTTTCAGACCGCCCTCACTCGCATCAAAGCCAGTATCCAAGAGATCGGCAACCAACTCAAGCGTCAAGCTGATCTGATCCCCAATCTCGAGGCGAGCGTTAAAGGCTATTTGACTCACGAAAAATCAATTCTCACCTTGCTGGCCGATGCCAGAAAATCAGTCGGCGATGCCGCTGGATCAGACAACATCGACAAACAATCCCAGGCCGCTAGCATGCTCGGAGATTTGCTTCCACGTCTTGCCGTAGTTGTTGAGAGTAACCCCGAGCTCAAAGGTAATACCACTGTCATGGGCCTCATGGAAGAGCTCCGTGACACCTCTGACAAAGTCATGTATGCCAGGCGGACATTGATTGATCTCTCCGCTGACTACAACATCAAGGTGGTGACTTTCCCCAGTAATTTGGCTGCCAAAGTCTTTGGTTTCAAAGAGACTGCTGGGCTGAAGGTTGAGGGAATGGAAGAGGCAACGAGCGTCTCTGCCGTCGAGACCAAATCCCCCAAAATCAACTTGTAATATGTTAAACATCTACGAGCAAATAGATGCCAATAAAAGGCGCAGTTTCTGGGTGATAGCGATTTTTATCACTTTTGTGACCGCTTTTGGCTATTTCTTTGCCTATCTCTACTCCTACGACTGGACTTTCCTGGTATTTGCTCTCCTTATCTCTAGTGTGGGTTCGTTTGTCAGTTACTACAACTCTGATTCGATCGCTCTCTCCCTTGCTGGTGCTCACCTTGTCACGCGCAAAACTCACCCGCAGTATTTGAGTGCCGTGGACAATCTTACACGGGTAGCACAGATCCCCACCCCTAGGACTTATGTAATTGATAGTCCGGCCTTAAACGCTTTTGCCACAGGGAGAGACCCCCAACATGGCGCCATCGCCGTCACCCAAGGACTCTTGGATACCTTGAGTCGTACCGAACTAGAGGGAGTTGTCGCTCACGAGCTAAGTCACATCCGCAATTACGATACTCGCCTCATGACCATTGTGGCGATCCTAGTAGGTACGATTGCCATGGTACTCAACTGGTCCTGGCGTTTGAGCTGGCACCGGGGAGGGGATAGGGATAGCGATAGCAAGGGTAACGCCATAGTCATGGTAATTGGAATTATTTTCATTGTCCTCGCCCCGATTATTGCCCAGTTGATTCAACTTGCGATCTCACGTCGGCGCGAATTCTATGCCGATGCCAGTGCCGCTCATCTCACTCGACAACCTTCAGGTCTCATTGGTGCACTTAAAAAAATCATGGCTCACGAAAATATCCAGCTCGAATCAGCTAATACCGCCACCGCCCACCTCTACATTGACGATCCTGTTACCTCCGAGACCCACGGTTCCTGGCTTGCCAATCTCTTTAACACTCACCCCCCGATTGTTGATCGCATCAAGGCTTTAGAGGGGGGAATATAACTTATAGTAATTTGACTATTATGGTAGAATGCTCTCCATGGGGTTAACCGTTTCAAATCTTGAAGTTGATAAAAGGAGTATCACTTGTGGACTAGGTGCAAATTCCGGACATAAAATCGAAGCTACCGCAGTTGCCTTTAAAGCCTGGGTAGATTCTTTACCCCCAAACATACCACCAACATTGGTGATAGGTACTGCACTTATTAGACCATGTCCTGGCTGTGAAGAAATGCCTAACAAACTGAAACCTGTCTCAATTTTCACAAAGGGTAGAGAGGTTCGAGCTTGTCAATTTCTAGAGGCTTGTAGTCCGGAGCGTATCTTAGCAGCCAACGCCGCCCTTAGCGCTTAAAATCTGCTAAACTATTGGTCATGACAAGTACTTCCCTCACCGACGATAGTTTTTCCAAATTAGTTACGCAGGCCAACCTCACTCTTTCTGCTGATCAACAAGCCAAAATTCGTCTCCAGCTCGATGAGGCTCTCCAAGCTATCGGAGTTTTAAAAGAACTAGATACAACCAAAGTAAAAATAACCTCCTCTGCCTCTGGCCTTACCAATGTCTGGAGAGAGGACACTGTCCAACCATCATTTTCCCAAACAATGGCTCTCCAAAATTCAGCTCATACCCATAATGGTTATTTTATGGTACCCGCCATCTTCGAGCCCAAAGATACATGAAACGACTTAATCAGCTTACCCTCATCGAAAGTAGAGATTTACTCGTTAAAAAGGAGATTTCTTCAGTTGAACTCACAACCTCATGTCTAGACGCCATCGAACAACAAGAAGGCGATTTACACGCATTTGTTACCATCCTCTCAGACGATGCATTAGACTCCGCCAAACGAGCAGATAAAGAGGGGATCATCCTTCCCTTGTCTGGCATCCCGCTCGCCATCAAGGACAACTTCCTCACTTTTGGACAACGTACGACCGCCAGCTCCAAGGTTCTGGATCAATTTATGCCTCCCTACGAATCGACAGTCACCCAAAAGCTCAAACAAGCTGGCGCAGTTATTCTCGGCAAAACCAATATGGATGCTTGGGCACACGGCTCCTCTACAGAAACTTCTGATTATGGCCCCACCCACAATCCCCACGATCTTACCAAGTTGCCAGGTGGCTCGTCAGGTGGCTCTGCCGCGGCCGTGAGCTCCAACGAGACGATCGCCGCAATCGGCTCAGAAACAGCAGGCTCTACCAAGCAACCTGCTAGTTGGTGTGGAGTCGTGGGTATGAAGCCTACCTATGGTCGAGTTAGTCGCTATGGCGTTGTCGCCATGGGGAGTTCACTTGACTCTCCCGGACCAATCACCAAAACAGTAGCTGATTCCGCCTATTTACTCTCCTTGATAGCTGGACTAGACCCCCGTGATGCTACCTCCTCGCCCCTTTCGGTTCCCAATTATTACCAACACTTAGCCATCGATCTCAAAGATCTCCGTATTGGCCTCCCGGCCGAATATTTTCTCTCTGCAGCTCTCCCCGGAGTAAATGACCTGGTGAAAAAGGTGGCAAATCAGTGTGAAAAATTGGGTGCGACAATTATTCCCGTCAATTTGATCAATCCAAAATATTCGATTGCCGACTATACCATCATTCAAAGAAGTGAGGTTTCGTCCAATCTGGCTCGCTACGATGGCATTCGTTATGGTCACGACCGTACTTATTTTGGCGACGAAGCCAAACGACGCATTATGCTTGGTACTTATGCTCTTTCTTCTGGTTATTACGACGCCTACTACAAAAAGGCCGAAATGGTCAGAGAACTACTCAAACAGGATTTTGCTCGGGTATTCCAGTCAGTTGATGTTATTCTGGCTCCGACTTCACCCTCTACCGCTCTCTCAATCGGCTCTAGCCAAGATCAGGCTATGTTTGGCGAGTTGCAAGATATTTTGTTAGAAGGCGGCTCTTTAACGGGGTTGTCCAGCATCAATGTTCCTTGTGGACTCATCGGTCAATTACCCGTAGGTGCTCAATTTCTTGCTCCTCATTTTCATGAACAGTTAATCTTAAATACTGCCTACGCCTACGAACAATCCGTTAATTGGAAAAATAACAAATTAGAGGTTAATACATGATACTTAATACTAAATACCAATTAGTGTGTGGTGCCGAGATCCACGTCGAACTCAAGACCAAGAGTAAGATGTTCTGTGGGTGTAAAAACGATCCTTTTCACGCACCCAAACCCAATATTTACACATGCCCAGTTTGTCTTGGCATGCCCGGAGCCTTACCCGTTCCCAACAAAAAAGCAATCGAAGACACGATTCTCTTGGGCCTTGCACTCCATAGTCAGATTGCAGAGGTGAGCAAATTTGATCGCAAGCACTACTTCTATCCCGACCTCCCCAAGGGTTACCAAATCTCCCAGTACGACCAACCTCTCTGTGTGGGTGGCTACCTCGACACCTCCTTTGGCCGGGTCAACCTGACTCGTATTCACCTCGAAGAAGATACCGCCAAGCTCCAGCACGCAGTAGTTGATGGCAAAAAAGTCTCGCTCATCGACTTTAACCGCTCCTCCGTCCCTCTCATGGAGATTGTCACCGAGCCAGATATCCAATCTCCCGAAATGGCCAAGGAATTTTTGAAAAAACTCCGAGACATTATCCGCGCCCTCGGTATCTCAGACTGTGATATGGAAAAGGGGAGTATGCGCCTAGAGGCCAATATTTCTCTCTCCCCTGACGGGAAATTGCCCGCTTACAAAGTCGAAGTTAAAAACATTAACTCCTTCCGTTTCTTTGCTAACTCCCTAGATTACGAATACAAACGCCAGACAGAAATTCTAGATAAGGGACAGGTTCCCGTTCAGGAGACTCGAGGTTATCGCGCCACTTCCAACTCGACCGTCTCTCAACGCACCAAGGAGGACGCCGCCGACTACCGCTACTTCCCCGAGCCCGACATCCCACCCCTAGTGATATCCCGTGAGCTGGTCGAGAGCATTCGGAATCGTTTGACCGTCCTCCCCGCCGAAGTTGAAAAAAATCTTGTTGAAGCTGGCGTCTCACCCACCGCCGCTAAAATTCTGGGGCAAAACCCGGAAATGCTCACATTTATTGAACAAGTGAAAACATTGAACTCAACAGCCACGGTTCAAGCCGCCAATGATCTCGTCAACAAGAAAGTAGATTACCAAAAAGTAAGTCCTGAAGTGTATCTGAAATCGCTTGCAGCCAAATCCGCCGACAAAATCACTGACGAGTCTATCCTCAAGCCCATTATCGAGAAAGTCCTGGCCGATAACCCGGGTGTTGTGGCCGACTACCAATCCGGCAAGTCCAACGCTCTTGGCTATTTCGTCGGCGCAATCATGAAAGCCACAGGCGGTCAAGCCGACGCCCCAACAGTTAATCAACTCCTTAAAGATCTGCTAAACTAAGGACATGTCCCTAGATTTTACTCATCTTCACGTTCATACCCAGTACAGTCTTCTCGATGGTCTCTCCAAAGACGAGGATCTTGCCGCCGCCTGTCAAAGTTATGGCATGGATGCCCTTGCCCTGACCGATCATGGCTCTATGTACGGTGCCATCCATTTTTACAACACCATCAGAAACGCTGGTATCAAGCCCATTATTGGGATGGAGGCCTACTACACCTCCGGCAAGAGAACCGACAAGTCACGCGATTTCAAAACCAATCACTTGCTCTTGCTCGCAAAAAACTTTCAGGGCTACCAAAATTTAATGTCCTTGGCCACAATTGCTCATCTAGAGGGTTTTTATTACAAACCCCGTCTAGATTGGGAGGCTCTGACCAAATATCACGAGGGCTTGATTGCCACTTCTGGTTGTCCCCAGGGAGAAATTCCGCAACTTCTCCAAAAGAACGAAATAGCCGAGGCCGAAACTCGGCTCAAAGCTTACCTAGAACTTTTTGGTGATGATTATTATCTAGAACTTCAGCGTCATGACGGACTGGAAAAACTGCTCAAACCCCTCAACGAGCAATTACTTGCCCTCTCGCGCAAATTTGGTGTTCCCCTTATAGCCACCAACGATGTACACTACGTGCGCGCCGAGGATGCTCGAGCTCAAGACGCTCTTCTCGCCATTCAAACCCGGACCACCCTAGACGACAAAAACCGCTTTACCATGATCGACTCTCCGACCTATTACCTCAAGTCCCGCGAGGAGATGTTTGATCTTTTTGCCGATCTACCCGAAGCCATTAGTAATACAAGGAAAATTGTGGATAAATGTGACCTGACGATCCCCACGGGTAAAATGATCTATCCCAAGTTCCCCGTGCCACCTGGACTGACTCCCGAGTCTTATCTCCGTCAGATGGTAGAGGACAAAGTGGAAGCTCGCTACGTTCGCCCGGAAAAAGAAATTAAAGAACGGATCGAATACGAGCTTGGGGTGATCTGTGACAAGGGTTACGCGTCATATCTCTTGATTGTGCAAGACTTCATCAACTGGGCCAAAACTCATGGGATTCGGATTGGCCCAGGACGTGGGAGCGCCGCCGGCTCCATCGTCTCCTATATTCTGCGGATTACTTCCATTGACCCTCTTGCTCATGGCTTGCAATTTGAGCGTTTTTTAAATCCCCAGCGACCTAGTCCTCCCGATATCGATGTTGATATTGCCGATGTTGGGCGTGACCGGGTCATTGAATATGTTACTGAAAAATACGGAGTAGACAAAGTCGCCCAGGTTATCACCTTCGGCACGATGGAGGCCAGAGCCGCAATTCGCGACATTGGTAGAGTACTGGGATTACCCTATAGTGACCCAGACATGGTAGCCAAACTAATCCCTTTGGGTAGTAGTATTGACGAAGCCTTAGCCCAGGTCACAGAACTACAAGAGCTCTACAAAAACCCTAAATATCAGGAACTTTTAGATCTTGCCAAGCGCGTCGAAGGAGTGGCGCGTCACAGTAGTACTCACGCCGCCGCTGTCATCATTGCCGATGCTCCCCTCACCAACTACTCTCCTCTTCAACGTGACTCCAAAGAAGGTAAAATCACCACTCAATACGATATGTACTCGCTCGATTTGAACGTCAAACCTGATGCCATTGGTTTGCTCAAAATGGATTTTTTGGGTCTACGCAACCTCACTATTCTGCAAAATGCTGTCAAACTGATTCGCGATACCAGGAGTACTCAAGTAGATTTATCCGACCTGCCTCTTGACGATAAGCTGGTTTTTACCATGCTTTCTCGTGGGGAAACTACTGGGGTCTTTCAAATGGAGTCACCAGGTATGCGACGTCTAGCTAAACAGCTTAAACCGGATGTTTTTGGTGATATTGTCGCTCTTATCGCTCTCTACCGGCCCGGCCCCATGGCTCTCATTCCCGAGTTTGTCAAAGGCAAGCTGGAGCCGAGTAGCGTGAAATATTTACATCCCGATCTCAAGCCCATCTTGTCAGAAACTTACGGCATCGCCGTCTACCAAGAGCAGGTTTTAAAGATCGCCAATATCATGGCTGGTTACTCTCTGGGAGAAGCTGATATCTTGCGCCGAGCCATGGGGAAAAAGTCAGTTGAGATCATGAAAAAAGAAAAGAAACAGTTTGTTAGCCAGTCCGTCAAACAAGGCTATTCCGCCAATCTTGCCGAAAAAGTCTGGTCTTTTATCGAACGTTTTGCCGGCTACGGTTTTAACAAAGCCCACGCCACCTCTTATGCCATGATTGCCTACCAAACCGCCTACCTCAAAGCCCATTACCCAGTCGAGTACATGACTGCACTTATGTCAGCTGAATCAGGACGTGAAGATAAAATGGCCCTTTCTCTAGAAGAATGTCGAACCATGGGGATCAGGGTTTTGGCACCCGAAATCAATCACTCAGTCGCCGACTTCACTCTCGAGAAAAACGAAGATTCACTTGGCAAACAAGCCATCCGTTTCGGATTTACCGCGATCAAAAATGTCGGGACTGCCGCCATCGACAATATTCTTCTGGAGCGGACAGGGGGAGGTGAGTTCAAAAGTTTTACCGACTTTATTGCTAGAGTGGACAATCAAAAAGTCAAC
Source organism: bacterium (assembly GCA_043809365.1). GTDB lineage: Bacteria > Patescibacteriota > Microgenomatia > UBA1400 > UBA12108 > CAJAUT01. The sequence goes on along the minus strand of JAZDDW010000028.1, from coordinate 743 downwards.
AAAAAAGTCCTTGAATCGTTAATCAGGGTAGGATCTTTTGATTGTTTTGGTAAACGGGCAGTAATTCTTGAGGAGATCGAGCGCATTCGTCTCAAAGTCGGCAAAAGCACGGCCGAGAAAAACTCCAACCAAGGAGGTCTTTTTGACTCTCTAATGAGTGCAGATATCTCGCTCACCGATGACTGGCACTCAACCAAGGACGAGTTTAGTAGTCGGGAACTGATGGAGATGGAGCGCGAACTCCTGGGTATTTATCTGCGTGAACACCCTTCTCAAAAACTTCTCAAAAAATCCCACACCGACTGGACGGTACCCATTACTGAACTGCCTGATCAAAAAGATCAAAAAGTCACAATTGCCGCCATTATTAAAACTGCTCGCACAGTCGTCACCAAGACAAGGGGACAGGAAATGGCCTTTCTTCTCTTAACTGACGAGGGTGGGGAGATCGAGGCAGTCGTTTTCCCCAAAACTTATGCGCTTGTCAAAAGTATTCTTATCCCCAATAGTGTCGTTCTGGTCAAGGGCAAGGTAGAAGAAAGGGAAGAGCGACTCTCCTTTATCGTCGACTCGATCGAACAAGTCATCGATTCCAAGCTCGATTCTCCGCCCGTTGACAAACCCAATACCATTCATGTCCCTAGTGGTACCAGCAAGCCCGTGCTCCTCGAACTCAACCGTCTCCTCCAAGATAACCGTGGCGACGATCAGGTCACCTTAATCTTCGAACATACCCACGGCTC
>JAZDDW010000027.1:0-40617 GCA_043809365.1 bacterium | reverse complement strand
GCAAGGGAAAACAATTGTCGATTATGTGCTGGAAGCTCGCGTTTTCGAGACTCAAAACTCCCCGCCGCCGGAAACTGCTATGGGACAAGTGGAAACGACTACTAAACCCCTAACTAGCCACACCGATTGATTACATTACCTAAACTCCGAAATCATTTGAAAGCGATGCCCAGTATATAGAATGGTGTCAGCACGAAAATCAACATCTTGCTCCCACCCCCTACTCCCAGCTTATAGACAATCTCCAACATGCTCCCATTCTCCACGAACTTGATGCAATTGAGCTCATCACCCAATACACCGATTTTCAACAAGAATTGTCTCTACTTTTCGACACTGCATTCTACGAGGGTTCAATAAATAAAAGCGTACTCTATTCAGTCGCTCGCAAGCTAGGATTATTATCAAAATCAGGACTCTCATACCCTCTAATTAAAAACTGCAGTAATACTCCGGGAGCAGTTCTTCGGATCGAACAACTCATTAGTCGTAGAGAGCTAGAAGTTATCCAAAGCATGTTGAGAGCCATGGAACCTGAAGAACAAACACACAAAATTGTATTGGAGCAAATGAGGGGCGTTCAAGCAACCATATTTAACTCTCGTGCAGTGAACTTTCGTCCAAAAACTCCATATATTTCTCCCTCCAAAGGCCTTGTCTGGACTGCAGAACACAAAACTGTCAACTTGGCTAGCTTAGTCACTACTCGTGACGTTGCTTCTCTGTAACGTTTGCGCTATCCTGTTCTCATGCCCACCCTACACCGCCCCATTCCCGAGGATCTCGAATTTAAGCGGACCGCCCACGAAGAACGCCATCTCCTCGAGACTGTGCAGATCCCCATCGTCACCGTTTCGGCCACTTTTAAAGAAGAACTTGAAGCTCGTTTTGGCGAAAAGCCGACCGAGGAAACTCCCGACGTCACCTTCTCCCGCGCCCACTATTCTATGGCCAACGCTCTGGTGGTGGCAGCCACCAAAAATCGCCAAACCTTCTGGATGATTGACCCCACCAACTACGTCTCGGCCAAAGATTGGCCCAAAATTATGTTTACAGAGCGTATGGGTCGCCTCATTGCCCGCTCCCCCATTCTCAAAGAACTCAAGGACCTTATGGATACCCGCCTGCGCAACCAACTCCCCCTCACCGGAGCTATTCGCGAACCCTTGACCTACGTCACCGGGCGCGTCACTCGCCCCCTCATCTCCCTCCACTACGAAGCCGGCAATATCTTGCTCGAGAATGGTAAAACCGTGCTCCAAGTTGTCACCGATCCTCATGTCCGCCCACAATATCTAACCCACGCCGACAATCCCAAACTATCATGGGCCGTCTTTGACGAACTGACCAAGGCTCGCCTTATCGAACTCGCCTATATTCTTGGCCACAAAGTCGAGGAAAAGCGCGTCCACGTGACTGGTTGTCCCGTAGATCCCAGAATAATTACCAAGGATCGTAATCACTACAAGGGCAGATATTTGACCGTAGGGAAATCCCGTTTAGCGGGACGCCCTCTCCGCCTCGCCATCACCACCGGTGGATTAGGCACCAATAAACCCGAAATTGAAAACCTTCTGACTCATCTCGCTCCTGCCATCAAAAAAGGTGAGCTTCATCTCGCCGCTTACGCCGGGGTACACGTTGATTTTGAGACCATGTTTACCACTTTTGCCCGCGTCCACCAGATTAAAATCGGGGAAATGACCGACCCCCAAGCTCCCTTCCGCGTTTTTCGTGGTAATGACATAGTTGACGCCAATGAGCTCCTCCTCGACTATATATTCCCTTGGGCCGATGGAATTATTACTAAACCAAGCGGTGATATGGCCTATGAGGCGATCGCGGCTGGCTGTTTCCTCTTGACTCTTCACCCCTGGGGAGAATGGGAAGAGAATATTCGTGCCTATACAGAGTCCCAAGGAGTCTCCATCCGTGCCGACATTGAAAATATCCTAGCCCAATTACGCGCGATTGTAACAATGCCCATTGAAAAAAATAGGCCTTGGGTAGAGCTCGCTCTCACTCGTGCCAACCACCTCGCCCGCCCCACCTCCCGCGGCGCCGACAACATCCTTAAGCTTCACCGGAAATTATTTTAACTTCTTGCTCTCTTTGTGATCTGTATGTTTTTTGCAGGTTGGACAATACTTGGATAACACCAATTTCTCAACTGTATTCAGCTTGTTGCGCATCGTGATGTAATTAAATTTAGAACACACCGAGCACTTGAGTCCAAATGCTTGTCGTGGTCCTTTGCTCGCTTTTCCCATATTGACATTTTATCACAAACGGCGCTAAATGATATCTAATGCCCGACACACTAAACAAGCAAGCGCTCATCAACCTTCTTATTGACTCACCTCTCCGCGAGCCTATTAAGATCAACCTCATTGACATCGTCAACAATACTACCGAGCCCGATCTCCCCAAAGTCTTCCCTACCATTACCAAAGAATTAGAGATTTTCCAAAAAGCTACCGAGCGCCGGATGAAGCTCGCCGACGAGTCCATCGCCAAACTCGGTGGTGCGTCAAGCAACCCACCTCTGCACATCGAGTCGCCTGAAGCGACCCGAGAAATGACTCCAGGCGCGCAGCAGCCTGGGAGTCCCTCATTACCAAAGCCACCACTGGAAGTTCCGCCCCCACCTAAGTCCGAACCTGTTGCCCCTTCTATCCCGCCCCTTTCTGTCCCCCCGCTTGACCTCCCCCCATTGCCCGCCAGTCCCTCGCCCGCTCCCCTCCCTACTCCAGCTCCCCTCGGCGCTACCCCCACCGGCAACCCGCAAGCCGACGAAGCCGCCCTAGCCGAGATCCAAAAAGAACTTGATTCCTTAAAGTCCGCTGCCACAGCCGATGCCACCCCAACTGCTCCACAAACCTAATCTCCTGATATAATTTACCGATAGCCACCTTAGCTCATGTGGTAGAGCAACGGTTTTGTAAACCGTAGGTGCTGGGTTCGAGTCCCAGAGGTGGCTCACTTTAAGGGAGACTCCCTTAAAGTCACGAAAATGATATATTTTAACTAATGCCTCCAAAGAATAGTCTCAAAACATACGTCGACGACAGCTACTATCACATATATAATCGTGGGGTCGAAAAACGCACCATTTTCCAAGACCATGACGATTATGTCGCTTTCCTTGCTGATCTTAAATTCTACCTTACCCCCATTCCTCTTCACTTTAAGGGAGTCTCCCTTAAAGTCATCAAGGAAGAAAGAACCTATATTTACTACCCCTCTCAACAACCAAAGAACCATACTGGCAGAATTGAACTTGTTGCCTATTGTCTAATGCCCAATCACTTTCATCTCTGTATTCGTCAGACTGATCGAATGGCTATCAGTTATTTTATGCGCTCATTAGCCACCAAATATTCTATGTATTTCAATAAAAAATACAAACGTGTAGGAAAACTCTTTCAAGGAACTTACAAGGCTGTTCTGATTCATGAAGAGCAACAATTCCTTTATCTCACCAAATATATTCACCGTAATCCACTTGAGCTGACAACCAAACTTTCCGAGTATCCATACTCTAGCTATCGCAACTATCTCAGAATAATTAATCAATCATGGATTCATACTGACAACGTTATCACATATTTTTCTCAAACAAATCCAAAAAACAGCTATCGATCCTTTGTCGAAGAGTCAGTTTCGGAACTAAATGATACTCCACAACTCACCTTAGAATGACTTTAAGGGAGACTCCCTTAAAGTCATTCTCCCATCTCTTTCCACTTAGTCAAAATTTCCTTAGCCACAGGTCCAGCCTCGGCCGATCCCTCACCCGCGGCCTCGAGCATCACCGTCAGGATCATCTCTGGATTCTCTCCCGGGTAGGCTACTGTAATCCAGGCGTGGGGCAAGTCTTTCTCGGTCAATTGTCCGCTGTGTTGCGCCGTCCCTGTCTTACACAGCACATACGGATCAAACTGAAAAAGTGGGAATGCCGTTCCCCCGCTACTGCACGCTTGTCTCATCCCCTCCCTCACCAGATTGATATCCTCAGTTTTTAGCCCCAAATCACTACACTCTACGACTTTGTCGGCCAGCAATGTCACGCTACATTTACGTCCCGAGATCGCCGAGAGCGTCATTCTCGCCACCTGCAAGGGAGTCACGAGTAGATCTCCTTGCCCGATTGAGAGGTGATAAGTATTGCCCAAGAACCACTTCTCTCCTGTTTTGCGCTCTTTCCACAATCGGTCGGGTACCAATCCAGCCGCCTCCCCCGGTAGCTCAATTCCTGTTTTCTCTCCGAGCCCAAACCGACGCGCCCATCTGACCAGAGAGTCCACCCCCACCTCCTCGCCCACTTTGTAAAAATAAATATCGTTGGACCTGGCATAAGCCCGGACCAGATCAATCTTGCCCTCCTTGCCCCCATACTGGTCAAAATACCAGTTCCCGTAACGATAATCCCCGACCCTGATCTCTCCGGTATCTTCGTACTCTGTGGTCTGGCTAATTTTCCCCTCTGTCAAGCCTGCCAGACCAGTCACCAATTTAAACACCGATCCCGGCGCATATGTACCACTAATCGCTCGGTTAAAAAAATACAAATTCTCTTTATCGCTCAAATAATCCGTAATCTTGTTGGGGTCGTATGAGGGAGACGAGACCAATCCCAATACTCGTCCTTGGGTGTCCATCGCTACCGCTGATCCTTTTCTCCCACCCAGTGCGCTATACATGATCTCCTGTAGTCGGCCATCCATAGAGAGCTTTATATCCGTTCCTGCCTCTGCTTGGTTACTCCCTAGTTCTCGTACCTCGATTCCCCCGGCATCAGTCTCGACTAGCCTCCCTCCATCCCTCCCCCGTAAACTACTTTCAAATATCTGTTCTAGCCCTGCCCTCCCAATCATCATCCCACTCTGGTAGCAAAGACCATCTCTACAGCCAATCTCTTCTTTCTTGACCTCGCTTATGTATCCCACAATCGGCGCAGTAGCCTGGTCTCTCACCAATCCCACCCCTCGTCGATCATTAATCACTCCTCGCGGCGCCACCTCTCGCTTGAGTTCTACATGGTTAGACTCGGCCGATAGCACGTGTTGCCCTCGTTCGACCGTTTGTAGATAAACTATCTTGGCAATAATCACCGCCACGATTATGGTGTACAAACTCCACACTATCCGTACCCTCACTCGCACACTTCTTGAACTCGTGGTTCCCTCCCCTTGATATCCTCGTCTCTTATTCTGACTAGTAATCAGTAGATCTTCTTGCCAATCTGTTTTCATCTAGTAAAATTGTAACACTTGATAGATAATAGCTAAATCAGAAGCCGACGTAGCTCAGTTGGTAGAGCGCATTCTTGGTAAGAATGAGGTCTCGGGTTCGATCCCCGACGTTGGCTCAAAATTCGTTTACAATGTAATAAGTATCGATTGCTGAGGTACTCAAGCGGTCAACGAGGGCAGACTGTAAATCTGCTGCTTCACGGCTACATAGGTTCGAATCCTATCCTCAGCACCATGAATCTAACAGACAAAACTATTCTAGTTACAGGCGCGACGGGCGGGATCGGTTCGGTCCTCGCCCAAAAACTATTTGAGTGTGGCGCCCATCTTATTCTCCTGGGGCGCAACTCTGTCAAATTAGATGCGCTCGGTCAAAAACTACAGGCAACAACATATGCTTGCGATCTCTCAAGTCCCTCCTCGCGCCAACAAGTTCTTGCCCAAATTATCGCCTCGCACCGCCAATTAGACATCCTGATCAATAATGCTGGGATTGGTCTCTACACCGATCTCCCCGAAATTTCTGATCAAGATTGGTACAGCTCCTACGAACTCAATGTCCACGCTCCTCTGATTCTGTCCCGCGATCTCATGCCCTTGCTGGAAAAATCTCCCGATTCATTAGTTGTCAACATTGGCTCCCTTGCCGGCGTCATCCCCAAACCCGGTCGCTCTACCTACAACTCTACCAAATTCGCGCTCCGCGGTCTTACCCTCTGTCTGGCGCAAGAATATGCACAGAAAAATCCGCACTTTGTTCACATTGCTCTCGATTCTGTCCTAACCGAGTTTGGACCTTGGTCGATGAAGGAGAAATTAGCCAAGCAACATAGTGGTAAAGTTTATCTCACCCCAGACTGGACCGCTACCACTCTCCTCGCCATCCTAGAATCCGACACCTACTCACCCGAACACGTCCTCTCTTACACCAACTACGGCTTTGGTGAGTGGCACCAACCCTAGTTTTACTTGACCAATTCCTTGAGATACGCGCGGAACTCCCCGTTGATGTCAGGCCGTTTGAGCGCAAACTCGACTACGGTCTTTAGATATTCCATTTTATTTCCCGTATCGTAGTATTTGCCGCCTTTAATCTCAACTGCCAATACTCGTTTCCCATCTGCCAACATCAGTTGCAATGCATTGTTATAGTATAGTTCCTGGCCCAAATTGAGATTTTCCGCCGCTTGTTCTAAGTACTCAAAAATATCTGGGGTAAATAAGAAACCCGACACATTACCTAGATCCGAAGGTGCGCTCACCTTCCCTGGCTTTTCAATAATTACTTTGGCGTCAATCACCCCAGGCTCGATCTCTTCTCCCCCCACAAATCCGTAGCGATTATAATCTTCGTCACTCTTGGCGCGAATTGATCCTAGACATGACACTCCATATTTTTGGTAGGCCGCAATCAACTGTCTAAACCGCGACGGAGTGGCCACCACAAAATCATCACTCCAGGCGTAAATAAATGGTTCGTTACCCACAAGGTGTCGCACGTTCATAAGGGGTGTGCCGTTCCCATAGGGGCCCTTTTGTCGCACATACACAAAGTTGGCCATCTCGGAGATGCCTTGCAGGTTATCGAGCATCTCCTTTTTCTTGGGTCCCCCCATCACCAGGTTCTCAACCAGATCACGGCTCGGGGCGTCAAAATGGTCTTCGATCGTCCGCTTATGGTACCCGGTCACAATAATAATGTCAGTGATCCCCGCCTCCACCAGCTCCTCCACCACATACTGGATAATCGGTTTATCCACAATCGGCAGCATTTCCTTGGGCATCGCCTTGGTTTGTGGCAAGAAGCGCGTCCCAAACCCGGCCGCTGGGATGACGGCTTTTCTAACTTTTTTCATAGCGCCATGAGCTCCTTTTCTTTTTCTTGGGCTATTGCATCAAGCTTGGTCATATATTCCTCAATGGTCTTTTGCATCGTACTCAACCACATCTTGATACTATCTTCGCTAATTCCTGCCTCTCCCTCTTGGGCTTCGATCTCCTCTTTGATTTCTGTCCGCACTCCCCTCACCATCACGCGCCCCGCCTCAATCTTCTGATGCACCAACTTGACTAGTTCCTCTCGCCTCTCTTGGGTAAGCGAGGGAATAGAGATCTTCACTGTATCCCCATCAACTATCGGCTGGATATTGAGCCCCGCTTTTTGTATCCCCGTAGATATGGCGGCAACCAAGCCCTTATCCCACGGCGCAATCAAAATAAGTGAGGTGTCCGGTGCCGAAATAGTCGCCAGTTCCTTGATGGTCATGACCACGCCATAGGCCTCAACCTTCACATCTTCGACCAGTGATGGTTTGGCTCGCCCAGTTCGCACGCTTCCCAAGTCCTTCCTCACCACTTCAAGAGTCGCCTCCAGTCGTAGCTTTAGTCGATCTAGTATTACGTCGCTCATCAAATGTATGTTAGCATAAAAACGCAAAGGTGGAGAGACCTGCAATGACCAACTCCAGACATCAGACGTAGATGAGAGGGTCTGACCTGCTAAGGAGACGAACGTAGTGAGTGTTTAGTCGAGCATCTACAAGAACGAGACCAGGTCAGACCCTAATAAAACTGTGGTACGATATATACTATGAATATTTTGCAATACCTACGCGAAGTTCGTCTTGAACTCGGCAAGGTCACCTGGCCAACTCGCGCCGAAGCCACCAAGCTGACCGTGATTATTATTGTAGCTTCTCTCGCCGTGGGTCTCTATGTCGGTGGTCTCGACGTTCTCTTCACCAATCTCCTTGGATTATTTCTCAAATAATGCTTAAATAAAATCATGCTCACCAACGACGATAAACTCACTATCCAAGAAATATTTAAAGAAGAAGTTGATCGCATTGAAATCAAGATTGATCGAGTTCTCAAGATAGTCACTCGTAGTGATCAGGAACATACGCTCACCAAAACCAAAGTCAACCAACACGACAAACGCCTCCGCAAGATCGAGAAAAAACTCAAGATCGCCTCCCCCGCCACCACTTCCGTCTTTGCCTAATTCACCCTCCACTCCGGGAGCCTTGACTACTAAGATACAATAAACTCATATGAGACATCCTCTCGTAATCTCCGCCCTTAGTCGAGAAACCTATGGTCACCTCTATCCGCCCATTTACGACGACAACTTACTCCTCTTCACCACAACCAATCCTCTTACCGGGGAAATCATTCCTCAACTCCGAAAACGCGACTTTGATCTTCTGGTCGTCGATCCAGAAGATATAGGATACTCCGGTAACGACATTGGGTTGTTAAATATATGACAAAAACGATATCGATTATTCGGTTTTTGGGCCTTGCGAGAAATGTGTGACCGGGGTCTACTTCGACTTGACCAACTCCAAATTATTACTCTAACCCCCCAACTCACCCTACAATCTTACCTCGAACAAACTAGGCTCCCAATACCCGCTTCCCAGATTAAAGAAATCTTCGCTAGTGACGAAGAAACCATTCTTCTCCTGACCCTCCAAGCCAGGCTTGGTTTCGCCCAAACTTGACCTTTTTCTTTTCCCACCCATGTGTTATACTTGACAAGTTCCCCCAAATAATTAGTTATTTAGTATAGGAAAATTAATCATGCCAGAAGATACGAGCGACATCTTGTCCGAAGTCAAAGTTCCCAACCCCTACCACGTCATCTATGACACCAGTGAGGTCTTATCCGCCAAAGCCAAGTGGTATGTCGTTCACACCTATAGCGGGCACGAACTCAAAGTGGCCGAACAGCTCAAAATCCGCATCGAGAGCATGCACGTTGAAGGCAAAATTTTTGAAGTGGTTATCCCCGCACAAGACAAAATCCAGGTCAAAAAAGGTCAGAAGAAAACCATCAAGGAAAAGATCCTCCCCGGTTATATCTTGATCAAAATGATTGTCGATGATCAGTCCTGGCTGGCCGTCCGCACTACCCAAGGTGTCACTGCTTTTATTGGTAGTATCGGCAAGCGCCCCACCCCCATCCCCCAGCGCGAAGTTGATACCATCATGAAGTTCATGGAAGTCCAGGCTCCCAAATACAAGAGTACTTTCTCTGCCGGCGAAGCCGTCAAGATCGTGGAAGGTCCTTTCACTGACTTCCTGGGTACTGTCGACCATATTGACGAAACCAAGGGCAAACTCTCGGTTTTGGTCTCTATCTTCGGTCGCGAAACCCCAGTCGAGCTAGACTTCGCCCAGGTGTCTAAGATATAATACCCTTATGGCAAAAAAGAAAATCAAGACAATTATCAAAGTTTTCCCCATTGGCGGCGCCGCCACTCCTGCCCCTCCCATAGGCCCTGCTCTAGGTCAGCATGGCGTCAACATCATGGAGTTTGTCAACCAATACAACAAAGCCACCCAAGACAAAAAAGGCCAAAAGACTCCCGCCGAAATTACGATCTACGAAGATCGCACCTTCACTTTTATCATCAAACTCCCCCCAGTCTCTGAGATGATTAAGCAGGAACTCAAACTCAAATTAGGCTCGGGCACTCCCAACAAAACCAAGGTAGGCAAACTCACCCAAACCCAACTAGAGAAAATTGCCAAAGATAAAATGCCAGACTTAAACACTACTTCCCTTGCCTCTGCCATGAAATCGGTCGCTGGCACAGCTCGTAGCATGGGAGTCGAAGTCGAAGGGTAATTTTGCTATAATATACCCATGTTTGATTTGCCAAAAAACCAGCTCAAAGCGGCTCAAGATATCATTCGCCAGGACCCATCTCTCATCTGGTATACCAAGTCCTATGACACTCTAGATATTCGCTCCGTGGTCGAGGCCGTGCTCAACTATGGCTCCTGGGAACAAACTCAGCATTTAATCACAATTCTAGGCATGGATAAAACTGCCGCGATTTTCGCCTGGCACAATGCTCAACCCAGATCCAATCTTCACAAACTAGCTCGCAACTATTATTCGCACTACTTTGATCGCTATGCACCCAAATATTCTTACGCCTGAACAAGCATTACTCCTACCACTTATTCAAAAATTCTCCTCAGATTTTTATTTGGTAGGAGGCACAGCTTTGGCCCTCCAATATGGTCATCGTCGCTCGCTTGATTTTGACTTATTTAGCTCTGTGTCATTCTCAAATCGATTAATACGCCAGAAGATCCGCTCACAACACAAAATTGATAATGTTCACATCGAATCGGTTGGAGAATTTACCATGATCCTTGATCAAATCAAAACAACTTTTTTCCATTTTCAATATCCAATCACTCACCCGCAATGGTTTGACAAATATATCAGCATGCCAGATGATTTGACGATTGGCGCCATGAAAGCCTTTGCCATGGGCCAGAGAAACAAATGGAAAGATTACGCGGATTTATATTTTATTTTTCAGCATCATACTCTCAAAGAGATTATCAATAAAGCCGAAGAATTATTTGGTATTGGTGAATTTAACTCAAGATTATTTCGCGAACAACTCGCTTATCACAAAGATATTTCCTATCGCGAAGAAATCGAATGGATGCCTGGATTTGAAACTGACAAAGATACAATTCTCCGGAGCCTCATCGACATTAGTACGTCTTGATGCTACAATTCACCCACTAATTCATTATTACTTGAGTCCGGCCTAGCCGAGACCTTAAGGAGAAAATCATATGGGCAAACGCAAAGATACAACTGGTAAAGTAGCTCCTAAGAAACAAAAATCCATGACTATCTGGGAAGAGCTCTATACAGACCTCTCTCCGGCTGTCGCGGAAGCCTTGCGTACTGCTCGCGTCAAGCCCGAACAGCTGACGAACATGACCGACGGCGATATCACTGCCCTTGAGGGTATCTTTGAAAACGGTCTCGAAGAAATTAGGACTAAATATTCTCCTGATCTATCTGTTCCCCAGGGTCTCTCCTCAACAGGCCTGCCCGCCGTAGCTCCAGCAAAGGAGGGAGACCTGGCCGAAGGCCAAGTCGGGACAGCAGAGCTGGGAGGAGAGACCCTCAAGGAATCCACTGGCCCCCGTCCTGCCAACAAACGCCATGACTTTAAAAACGGCAAGGCCATCCTCGCCGCCAAGTCCCAGATTGACCGTACCCAGCTCTACAGTATCACCGATGCCGTTAAACTTCTCAAAAAAACCAATATTACCAAATTTGTCAGCACCGTCACCGTTCACCTTAACTTAACCGGCAAAGATGCTCCCACTCGGGTCGAACTGACTTTCCCCCATATGGCCGGGGAAGCCAAACGTGTCGCCATTGTCTCTGACGAACTCCTCAAGGATATCGAGGCTGGTAAACTCGAGTTTGATATCTTGGTCACTCACCCCTCATTCATGCCCAAGCTGGCCAAATTTGCCAAAGTTCTGGGCCCCAAAGGCCTTATGCCCTCCCCCAAAGCCGGTACTGTGACCCCCAACCCCGAGGCCAAGGCCAAGGAGTTTGCCGCGGGCAAAACGGTGGTCAAAGCCGAACCCAAGTTCCCGATCATGCATATTACCGTCGGCAAAATCAACCAAGCTGAGGACGAACTTGTGGCCAATATCCAGGCACTCCTCTCTGCCGTCAAACCCAAGAATATCGGCAAAGCCGTCCTCGCCAGTACCATGTCCCCCGGGATCAAGTTGCAACTTAACTAGTTGCCTGCTACAATACCCCTATCCTCAAGACAGTGCGCAATATAGTAAGTCACACCGAAGGAGTCTATGCCAAACAAACAGAATATATCTGCAGTCGCAGAACTAGAAACCAAATTATCCCTAGCCCAAGCCGTTTACCTCGCTGACTACGCCGGTCTCACCGTCAAAGAACAGGTCAAACTTCGCCAAGCTATTCAAGCGGCAGGGGGTGACATGACCGTTGCCAAAAATAGCTTGCTTAAAATAGCCATGACCAATCAGGGCCTTGATACTACCAAATTGGAATCCGACCTCACTGGTCCCAACATCACCCTCTTTGCTACCAAAGATGCCATCGCCCCACTCAAGGCCATGGTAGAGTTTTCCGGTAGCAATGAAAAAGAATTACCCAAGCTAAAGGCGGGTATCTTGGGCAAAGAAATCTTATCGTTCACACAAGTTATTCAGCTTTCTAAACTTCCCAGTAAGCTCGAATTGATCGCCAAACTCCTCGGTACCCTGGTGAACCCTGCACGCAACATGGTGGGGATCCTCGTTGCTCCCATGCGTAGCCTCGTTTATGCCATCTCTGCTATCCAAACAAAGCAAGCCAAAGCCAATTAATTAGTTATTATTGAGTAAAAAAGGAGGACATATGTCCGACATTAAACTTTCTCCCGTTCTCACTGAGATCGTCGAGAAAATCGAAAAATTATCCGTTTTGGAGGTTGCTGACCTCGTCAAAGCTTTGGAAGAGAAATTTGGCGTAAGCGCCGCTGCTCCCGTGATGGCTGCTCCCGCAACTGCCGCAGCCGCCGCTCCGGTGGAAGAGAAAGACGCCTTTGACGTCGTACTCGCGTCAGGCGGTGCCAACAAAATTGCTGTCATCAAAGCAGTCCGCGAACTCAACCAGACCCTCGGCCTCAAAGAAGCCAAGGATCTAGTCGAAGCCGCTCCTAAGACTGTTTTGGAAGGTGCGAAAAAAGAAGACGCCGAAACCGCCAAGAAAAAGCTCGAAGAAGCCGGCGCCACTGTCGAATTGAAATAATACTTGTCCCAAAGACGATCTCAAAGCCCCCACACCTGGGGGCTTTTTGATTAACAAAGAAAGCCATTATTTTTCCTTCTCCCTCACCGCTACGATCGACCCATCAGATATTGTCTTCTAAACCAGGAACACTATTCACTCTAATTAACTCACGTAACCTTATACACGGGGGTAACTTCCCTTTACCCCCCGATCTCAACATAATCCATTGCAAATACTTACACTTTAGCCTGATTAACGCTGGATCAGCCGTCATTCTCCCCACAAACCATGGTCGCTCCACCTGGCTCACCGGCATACGCTCCACTGCCTCCACTCGCTCTCCACATCCACCACATCCCAATATTGCCATTAACATTGTCCCGTCCCCATGCAACAAATCGTACATTCCCGACTCTTCAAAAGCTTCTGCCGACATCGTTAAATCGAGCGCTTCTTCGTCTGCGTTCCACCTGGTTTTAACATCAACCCTATTCACTCTTCCCCTTCAATCATCATTCCCTGGAGCACAGGCCAGTAAAACTCACTATGTTCTTCCCTTCTGAACGCATCGTCTCCGTAGCGCAAGTTGTGCTGCTTCGCATACTTCTGACCTTCTTTTTCCGCACGTTTGATAAACTTCGTTACTTTTGTATCTGATAACTCACCACTCCCCTGGGTAGTCCACAAATATACACTTCTTACGACCATTGATGCTAACCATTCATATGATTGCCCATAAAATGCCTCTGTCAACCCCCAAAATTCCTTCAATGTGCTATTTGACAAGTCATAACCATGTCGTTGCAAAACTCCCGCCACATCTATCGCAAAGCCTCCATCATTGCTATTCATCATGTTGTCCGTATATTTGTCTCTTCTCATACCAAATACCCTCTCAAAAATTAACCCCATAATCTTGACACACTCTGCTAAAATAGCTTGATTAGTTAACTGACATAACAATGTCAGATAAGTCAGCTTATGCAACACTTTGCTCATCTACCCATCAGTACTCAGCTTCCCCACTTTACTCGTCTATACCAACTCATTACCACCAAGCAGGGTGGCAACGTCTTTTTCTTACCCCATACTGGATTAACCTACCGTCTGGCACAATATGTGCACTGGTTACGTCAAACCCATAGTCTCAAAATCGCGCTTTTCGACCTCAACCTACCCATCAACAACCCCCTATCTCTAAGTTCACAACTATCTCACACAACCACCCCTATTATTGTTGTCGCTCACCGTCAGTTCCTCGGACCAGATCGCCTCGCCTTCGGCGAAATCTTACAACAGGCTTTTGCCTGCTCTGATCAATCGATTATCCTTGTCCACGAGTGTGCTCCCTCCGAATTAGACGCTACATCCCTACCTAGTCTCCTTTACCAAAATCATTTTCTCTATCCCCTCCCTCACCCCCATGATCTCCCCACATATATTCATAACCTCGCGCGTGACTGGCACCTTTCTCTCTCAAAAGATCAGGTAGATCAAATATTGGCACTCTGTGGTAACCAGCTATGGCTTATCAACGAATACCTACGCCAACTTATCCATTGCTCTGATACTACCCTTATTCAAATAGCCGATAACCAAATCTTTCGGGAAAAATGTCAACTAATCTGGAACCATCTCCCTGCTTGTTACCAAGACTGGATCATCACACCCATGTCTCGATCCCCTCAACTAACCCAAGAAATTTGTCTTTACAACCTCACGGGTCAAGATGGTCAACTGTATGGATCATGGTCTGCTCCCCATATTCTTTCTGCCCAAACCGCCAATCTCAATATTCAACCTCACTCCATCATCTGCAAAGGTAGAGATCTGACACCTTACTTTACCCCCAAAGAACTTGGATTACTGTTTGCTCTCATACAGAGTGATAGTTACCTCTCCCGCGAACAAGCCGCCGAGCTAATCTGGGGTACCAACTGGAGTAACTTATATTCCGACTGGGCACTCGACCAATCCATGCGCCGACTACGCCAAAAGCTACACAATTTACATCTACCCATTCTCATCAATACCAAACGAGGAGTAGGCTATGTTTACGCCAGACTACCCAGCTTATAGCATGCGCGCAACCGAGTTTCTCACTGGTTGCATCGATCCAAGCTACCGCCCTTTCTTTGAATTCCGACCTCCACTCTGGAATCCAGAATTTACTCTAGGCCGCTCTGCCCAAGCAGGAGGCGATGCTCTCGACGATATACTCTTTACATTTCTCCACGAACATCTTCTCACCGACTTAACTGCTAACGGTAGCGCCACTACCACTCGTTTTCAATCCGAGCATCCCCGCTCTGGACTGGTTCAACTCCTCCAGCCCATTTTTTCGGCTTCCGCCCCTCACCACGGCCTCTTTGCCTCTTTCGCCCTGGGAGAACTAGATCCTGCCCAACTTGACCCCGTGACCGAAACTTGGCGTCGAGTACTCATGTACCTTGCTCCCAATCATGATTTTGTCGCCCAATTTCGCTCTCCCAAACCTGACAACTTGACTACACTTTTCGCAACTCTTTTAGCCATTCAGACCTACTCAAGTCACGCCGAACATTTTGTTTTGAGCCTCATTCGGAATTCCCAAGGTTTATCGTATATTCGCATGACTAATACTCGCGACACGACACATGCCGGGATCAACTTTATCACAACCAACACTCCCCAACCAGACGAACATAGTCGTGTCCATACACTTCGAGATCTTCAACGTCAGCCTGTCATTTTTGACCGCCGAGGCTTTCAAGTCAAGCTCCCCGAAACAGATCCACGCCATATCACCATCCGCTCCCACGCTACATCTCCTAGTTATGGGAGCTGGCTCAACTCAACCTCTCGACTCATTCGCGCGATGGTCCAACATGGTCTTTTCCCCAACCAGCTCGAAGTTGATTCGCTACTCACTAATCGCCCAGCTATCAGAGCCAACTTTACCCTCGACCAGGCGGCTGGCACCATCGCTAATCTTGGTCATGCACTTTTTACCGACAGCTTTCTGACCACATCAATTCTAAATGCGATCGAATTGTCCACTCTCGCGACCCCCACTCTTGCCCATCACACCCAATATCGACACGATATCCAACATGCACTTCACTCTCTCCTTGGCACCACTTATGATCATCTCCCACCAGAACAACTTGATACTATCATCAGCCTTTTATCTACCTTTGCTCACCTATTTCCCTTTGGTCCAGACACTCTCTATGCCACCGTTCCCCCTAGAGATCAGCGCGACCACGTCCAAAGCGCAACTATTATTCCCCCTAGTTACCATGCAACAGAAATATTCGAACGCACCACTCGATTACTAAATCGCATGCCGCTCGATACCAACTCTGCACTCGACATCCTCAAAAAATATCGCTAATCAGACTTTTTTTACTTATCCCCATTTCCCCACTTTTCCTACCCCCTACCCATAGTGTCCAGCCAATCATAATTGTGAATCATTCCGTAGCATAACGTGCGTAGGATGACGCACAATCTAACTACATCAATCTATCAGTTTATATACCATCTACTATCTACTAACTACTAACTGCTACATACACCTCATCAAATGCTATCCTATTGACACATACCGCGACAATTGTTAATATGCACGTATGGCTGATAAAGTTGATTTGAAAAATCTTCCTGATCTACTTACTGTTCGTGAAGTTGCCGATCTCCTCCGCGTCTCCCCCCTCACCCTCAAGCGTTGGGGTAAACGTGGCAAACTCCCGGCGATCCGCATCAACTCACGTGGTGACAGACGATACAAGAAAGAGCAGGTCCAGTGGTTGTTAGGTATTAACCCCGATCAAAGTTAATTTTGAGGGTTGATCCTTCAAAGTAATACTCGACTTCAAAGGATCAACCCTTTAAGCACAAGCTCCACCTCGTCCGCACTATTAGCCTGCATCAGCTTCATCCGTAGCTCCACCGCTCCCGGGAATCCTCGACAATACCAAGCTAAATGTTTTCTCATCGGCATAAACAACTTGGAGGGTTCAACCCTTAAAGTCGCTTGTTCGGACTTTAAGGGTTGAACCCTTTCAGTAACAATTTTTTCAAATATTTTCGCATGCTCGACCGCCCACGCCAATCTCTGCTCCCTTGTTGGCTCCAATTGGAGAATTTGAGAATTTGAGATTTGTGATTTTGCAAATATCCCCGGATTCCCCTCTGCCGCCCTCCCGATTAGTACTCCATCCACTCCATATTGCTCTACGCTGTAAGCCGCTTGCTGTAAGCTAGTCATGTCTCCATTCCCTAAAATGTGCCCCCCCATCTTATGCACAATTCTTCCCGCCCTCCCTATCGTCTCCCAGTCCGCTTTTCCCTGATACAGTTGCCTGAGCGTCCGCCCATGCAGACTGATGACTACTGGTTTTGCTTCCATCAAAACCATGATCCACTCTTCCATCTCACTTTTATCTTTGATCCCTATCCGCGTCTTCACCGATACGGGGAGCACAGTTGCCTCACGTGTCACCCTGATAAGCTCTTGCGCGAGCTTTGGCGTCCGTATGAGACCAGCCCCACTCCCCTGTTCTTCCACGTTATGGGCCGGACATCCCATGTTGATATCGATGCCGTCAAAGCCTAGACTCTCGACCAACACAGCCGCCTCAGCAAAAAATTCGGGCGTGTGACCAAAGACTTGTGCCACCTCAAATGGTGTAATGGTGTAATGGTTTGATGGTTTAATATCCCTTGCCCGCACAAACGTTTTTAGCAGTCGCTCTCTCCTTTCCCCGGTGGCATAATGTAACGCATCCACACTCACAAACTCGGTGAACATCACATCCGGCCTCCCATACTTCCCCACCATATAGCGAAATGCCGCGTCACTCACCCCATCCATCGGCGACAATCCCACAACTCTCTTATTCACGTTAAAAATATCTTCCCAAAAACTCATGCGATGATTGTAACACTCACCCCTTTCTCCGCATTTGACCAAATCGTTTCATTTTGATACGATAAAACCATGAAAAATGAGACGAAAAACGCACCACGTCTGGAATCAATCCTTAACCTCCTCGCCAGTGGTCCCCTTTCTCGTCTCAATCTGCAAGCAAGCCTGCAAAATATTACCCGGCCCACCCTCCTGCGAGACCTCCAAAAATTGCTTTTATCTGGTCAAATTATCACTCTTGGCACTGGCCGCTCTACCCTCTATCAACTCGCGGACTACAATCCACTTTTGTCCCATCCCAGGTCACGCGATCTCAACCTCGAGATACGTTTTAATCCCACCATTTTTGATCACCTCCATCACCTCCTCACACCCGCAGAACAAAGTCTTCCTCTCCGCAATTTACATGAAGCCATCCAAATCCTCGGTCCTATAATCACCAAAAAAGAAAAGGAGCGGTTTATTATCGATTTTGCCTGGAAATCCTCCGCTATCGAGGGCAACACTTATACTCTATCAGAGACAGCTACTCTCTTGACCACCGGCTCTCCCGCCATTTCCAAAACTAGCTACGAAACTCAAATGATTCTCAATCACCGCGACACCCTCAACTATATCTGGGATCACCCGCTCAAACCCAATCAACTTTCACTAGATTATATCCTCCATATTCACACATTACTCACGGCTGGACTCAACATCAAACCGGGAATTCGCCACCTCCCAGTAGGCATTAGTGGCTCTCTTTACCTGCCTCTCACCAACCCTCAAACTATTTTCTTGTCTCTCAAACAGACTATCGAGATTATCAATCAAACCCAAAATCCACTTGAAAAGACGCTCATTGCCGTTGCTATGCTTTCATATATCCAACCCTTTGTGGATGGCAACAAGCGCACAGCTCGGACTATTGGCAACGTTCTCCTGTTATCGCACAACCTCATCCCCATTTCATATCGAACAGTTGACGAAAAATCATATTGCGACGCTCTCCTCCTCTTCTACGAACAAAACTCCCTCCTCACCTTCAAAAATCTCTTACTAGAACAACTTACCTTCTCTCACTCCCACTACTTCAGAACCAAATAGATCAATCTACTAACTTATGGTACAAGACCAGAGTAGCAAATTGGAACACTTTTAGTACTCTTGAAAGCCTCCATGGTTCATGGATTACTCGCCATGCCCACTTAAGTCCTAGCCGATCTAACCATTTGGGGCAAATTGCCACCACCCCTGCCCACTCATCGAGTACCCCCCCCACCCCCATCGCTACTCTAGTCCGCAGATATGATCTATTCTCTTCTATCCAGATATCTTGCCAGGGAGAGCCATACGCAACGAGGAGGTAGTCAGGCTCAAACCCATTGATCTTGGCTATCGTCATACTCGCCTCCTCACTCGCCTCTACCGCCACAGTCCTCGCTCCCTCAAACCAGGCATATCTCGCCCCCGGATATCGTCTAGCCATCTCGGTTGCCGCCTTCTCCGCAATTCCCGGCTTGGCTCCCAACAAAAACACTTTCTCCCCCCTCTTGTTAGCTCTCTTCAGGATCTCCTCCACCAGCCTGGCGCCACTTATCCTTTCAATTTGAGAATTTGACCTGCCTGCCGGCAAGGCAGGGAATTTGTGATTTATGATTTGATATGCCCACACCACTCCATGCCCATCAGCAACCGTCAAACAATGTGTTAAAATTTCTCTAAATTCAGGGCTGTGCCTCGCCTCCATCACATACTCGGGATTGACCGTTGCCACATGCAACATATCTTTCCTCTGGAGCCCAATTTTCTTTAGCACTTCTTGTCTGTGAGTGCCAAAGATGGTCACACCGAAGATTTCTACGGGTTTATCCACCTTTTCATTGCTTCTTTGCGACCTAACTTGACTATGTTTAGACGATACTTTAGCTTTTTGCAACGATCCCTCCTTGTTAAACCAACATTCATCATACCAACTCTATCTATTTTGTGCAAAAATCAACAGAAAATATTAGTTAATATATAACTTATAACATATATTGACAAAAACACCAATCAGTTATTGGCCAGTATCTCTCCAAATATTACTCTAAGACCAAATATTTCTAAAGCTTTTCCCCCTTTTTTGCCATTTTGTACAAATTATTTATACATACATAATATCTTAAATTTGAGAATTTAAGAATTTATGATTTATGATTCAAATAATTAATTATATCCCTACCCCGTAAGGACATTGAGTGTTTGTTGTGCCGTTTTCTCCCAACTAAATTCCTTTACTCTCTCATATCCCATAGATATTAGTGTATTATGTAATTTTTTATCGTCTATTACCCGCTTTATCGCTATTGCAAGCCGCTCTACAAATCTGTTCCCCAATTTGATTATTACTCCCGCTTCCCCCACTACTTCCCTTAGTGCCCCCCCATCGCTACTAATCACTGGAATCCCCATCGCCATTGCTTCGAGGACCGGCAACCCAAACCCCTCTGTCACGGACGGTTGTACATATACCCCCGCTCCCAGATACAAACTCTCTAATTCCTCCTCGCTCACTCGGCCCGTAAAGACGATTCTATCCTGCACTCCATACTTGAGGGGAGCCCGCAAAATATCCTCTGCCATCCATCCTACTCCACCCGCAATCACCAATTTCTCTATTTGAGTCTTAGCAAATGCCTCAACCAGAGCTACCAAGTTCTTTCTTGGCTGAACCGTCCCCACAAACAAGGCGTATTTTTTACTTTCCACTCCATACTTTTGCAGTGACACTGTGTCACTGTGACACTGCGCGCAATCCACTCCCTCATATATCACTTTGATCTTATTTGAGCTAGTATGTAGCTCTTTTTCCAGCTGTTTCTTGGTAAATTCCGACACTGCAATGAGTTTTGTTGCTTTTTTCGTCGCGTAAATCGTGGATAACGGTAGGTACCATTTTTGGAGCCAGTTTTTGTACTCTGGCAACCACTGATATTCCAGACCATGAATAGTCACAATTGTCCTAATCCCAGGTTTACGCAAAACTGGCAAAGTATGCGCCGGAATCCACAACACATCCAACATTGACCATAGACCATTGGCCATTGGCCATTGCTGCCATGTCTCCCAGGCCAATCCAACTTGCGTCCACAAATACTTCAACTTGATTTCTTTGATGATTACATTGCTATATCCAACTATTTCCCTTTCAATCACAGCATTTGGACGGATAAACAGCACAAACTTGTGTTGTTTTGAATCTGGCACTCGTAACAAGTGTTTGACAAGGTGGTAGGAGTAGTTCTCCGTACCTGTTTTGTGCTCACTAAACGCTCTCGAGCAATCAATTCCAATCACCATATCACAATCATACCAGACTATCTCACCTAAGTGCTCTTCGGTAAGTATCAATATTCTCTATTGCCCTTCCCGTCCCCTTGACCACACAAAGCAACGGGTCTTCCGCAATATATGCCGGTACCCCCACTTCTCGAGTAATTAGAGCGTCAAGATTGCGCAATAGAGAGGTCCCCCCACTCATGACGATCCCCCGGTCAATAATATCCGAAGATAATTCGGGTGGAGTCTCTTCCAAAACTGCTTTAATCACTCCAATGAT
Organism: bacterium; assembly: GCA_043809365.1. Taxonomy (GTDB): domain Bacteria; phylum Patescibacteriota; class Microgenomatia; order UBA1400; family UBA12108; genus CAJAUT01. The sequence goes on along the minus strand of JAZDDW010000027.1, from coordinate 19,270 downwards.
CTGGGAAAGTGGTTTAGTTAACGCTTGATTAACATCGCCTGAAGTTAGGGTAATCGTTCGCGGTAATCCAGTGACCGTATCCCGACCTTTGACGGGCATACTCTCCTCTCGCTGCAGTTTTGTCGCTGAACCAAGCTTGATCTTGACCGATTCTGCGGTCTGATCACCAATGATTAGTGCGTGATTACGCCTGGCATAATCCACAATCGCCTCATCTAGTTTTGTTCCTCCTACTCGCACACTTTTGTGTACTACTACTCCCCCAAGCGCTATCACTGCTGTCTCTGCGGAACCTCCACCGATATCCAAGATCATATTCCCCGACGCCTCTGCAATGGGTACGCCAGCTCCGATCGCCGCCGCTAATGGTTCATCAATCAGATATACCTGTTTAGCTCCAGCGGCATAAGTAGCATCCAGTGCTGCTCGTCTCTCGACTTGAGTACACCCTGCCGGCACACAAATCATCACCTCTGGTCGAAACACTACAGTCTTCCCTACGGCCCGCTGAATAAAGTATTTAAGTATTGCTTCAGTCATGGCATAGTCCGCGATCACTCCATCCTTCATGGGGCGGCTTGCGATAATATTCCCGGGGGTACGCCCCAACATTATCTTGGCTTCGTTCCCTACCGCCACTACCTTCATGTCTTCGACCGATACCGCCACCACCGTAGGTTCATTTAGTACCAGTCCCTGTCCCACTACCCACACGAGAGAGTTGGCTGTCCCCAGATCAACCCCCAATCGTTTATTAAACTTCATAATTTACATTTTATCACGTCTTATAAGAGGACAGTCCCGAAGGGACTGTCCTCATTGGAATATACCTTTTCACGCCCCCAATCATTTCCCGCACTAAAGTATCTATTCCCGCACGCCTGACCTAATATTTGCGTTAATTATTCGATTTGACAATCATCTGGCAACAATCTACACTAAAAACATACCCTCCAAACCTAGACATATATCTGGATGACCAAGTTATGGACAAGCTCTACACTATCAATGAAGTCGCAACCCGTCTCAACCTCTCCGACAAAACTCTAAGAAGGTGGGAAGAGGCTGGTCGTTTCTCCGGGAGTCGCACCCTCGGCAATCAACGTCGCTACTCCCTCGATGATCTCCAAATCCTCGACGCCCTCAAACACAATGTCATCAGGGAACAAAAAGACTTATTGAGCATTTCTCAAGCCGCCACTCTCTGCGGTGTTTCCCCTAGCACTATCGATCGTTGGGAAAACGAGGGAAAAATTCATCCCTTTATTACTTCGGGCAATACTTACTATCCCAAAGCCCGACTACTTGAAAAACTGGACGAGCTGAAAAAAGGGTCTGACCTTGAAGGAAGTGCCCAACCCCGCAGATACCAAGGCGGGGAAGGTCAGACCCTACAGGATACTCGAGAAAAGACAGTCCCCACAGTTATTCTCGCCAATCTTCTCCTTACCCTCACCCTCCTCACTCTTTACCACTTTCTTTTTAATCGAGTCTCCACCCCCATATCTCCTCAGGTACAAGGGGTCGCAACTAGCACTCTGGACCCTCGAGTTGATGACCTCCTAGCCAAATTCCAAAACCATCTCTCGACAGAAATGCTCCAAGAAGCCCAGGTAAAACCAGTCTCTACTCTCCAACTAGACAATGCCTCCCTCATCTCTGGATCAGCCACACTCAACAAAGGTCAAAATCAAATCTCGGTTTCCCATCCAGCGATTTCTCCCACTACCCTCGTCACCGCCAACTTTACGACCGACTACGCTCCCGCGAAAAAATACTGGATTGCTCCCGCTCAAGGGTCATTCACCCTCCACACGGATTTTCCCGTTTCCCAAAACTCAACCTTTAACTACTTAATTCTTGAATCCACCCCATCCGCCGCCCTTGCGCTATAATATCCCTATGCGTCTACTTATCTTTGTCGCCACCTTAACATTTGTCATCGGGGGTACCATTTTGATGATCCGCTACGCCCAGGGTTATCGTCCCACCACGACCGGCACGATCAAGGGCACCGGTCTCCTCTCCGCCAACTCCTTCCCCACCGCTGGGGAGGTTTATATCAACGATAAACTTACAACCGCCACCGATAATACCCTCAACCTCGATCCAGGAGAGTACCAGGTAACAATCAAAAAAGATGGTTATCACTCCTGGAGCAAACTCCTCACGATTACCGCCGAACTAGTCACCGCAACCAACGCCCAACTTTTCCCCGCCACCCCCGAACTAGTCCCTTTAACCTATACTGGCTCACAAAACACCGTTCCTTCCCCAGACGGAACCAAGCTGGCCTTTACCGTCGCCTCCGCTAGCGCCATGACCAAGAACGGACTTTATATTCAAGACCTAAACTCTTCTCCGATTTCCCTCAACAAAACCGCCCGCCAAATTGCCCGCTCCGACCTCAATTTCGACTATACTACTAGCCATTATACCTGGAGCCCCAACGGCAGCGAGTTGCTGGTTGCCTTTAGTCCTGTCTCGCCTTCAGGCGGAAGTAGCGCCCACATCCTCCTCGATACCACCCGCTTTAATGATTTAACCGTCCTCAAAGACGTGACCGTCCGCCTTCCCCAAATTCTCTCCGAATGGGAGCTAGAACTGGCGCGGGAAGAGCGAGTCCAACTCCTCAAACTCCCCGACTTTATGGCAGGTGTTGCCACGACCTCGGCCACCAATCTTTATTTTTCTCCCGATGCTGACCGACTCTTATATCAAGCTACCTCCGCCTTTACGCTCCCTGACGGATTAGTCCCCGCTCTCCCCTCTTCCTCTACCCAAATCCAATCTCGTAGTACCGAACCTGGATTTTGGTATGTCTACGATCTCAAAGAAGACAAAAACTTTTTAATCTCTGAGGGATCACTCCCCAAACCCTGCACATCAAGCGCGAAAGCGCCTGAGAAATGCCCCGAGACGCGAAGCGGTCTGAGGGGGCCGATCAAGCTCATGTTGCTCTCCAATTTCCAAGTTCCCCTCCCCGCCGAGCTCATCTCCTCTCCCTCGGCTTTTCGTACCCTCCAAAAAAATGTTACTCCGGTAGAGTCGATTGCACTCTTTAACGCCCAGTACTCCCCCATCTTCGTAGGTGGAATCCAGTGGTATCCCGACTCTTCCCATCTCCTTCTTGGCACTAGTACAGGTATAGAAATCATGGAGTACGACGGGACTAATCGCGTCACCATCTACGGTGGTCCCATGGACCCCTCGATTATCTATCCCTGGCCAGACGGAAGTAAAATAATCACTAAGATTGCTTTTTCTGATGGAGCTCTGCCAAATTTATACACAATAAAACTAAAATGACATCACCCTGCCTGCCGGCAGGCAGGCCGCATTCAGTTTTCCGAAGGCACCATCCCCAATCTCTACACGATCAAACTCAAGTAATTCTTCTGATTAATCACCAAGAGTTCAGCTTCGCCTGGATATTGTGCGAGCCAGGCTGACTTGTGCTTCGCCTGATCCTCACCCCACTTAATTTCATATCCAAACAATTTCCCTCCCCTCTCCTCCACCAAATCAATTTCTTTTTGCGTATGTGTCCGCCAAAAATAGATATTCGCTTGAATTGCACTATAACTTCGTTTTTTAATTCGCTCGATCATAATAAAGTTTTCCCAAAGTTGCCCCACATCATTCCTCACGTCCAAATCATTAAACTGCTGAATAATCCCATTACGAACTCCGTTATCCCAAAAATAATATTTCTTCTGGCTCGTGACTTCCTCTCGCAAATTGCGCCCAAACCCTGGGAGCGAGGTGATGACAAATGTTTTCTCGAGTAGATCCAAGTACCTCGCGACTGTCTTGACGTCGATCAAGATCTTGTTCGCAATCTCGTTGTACGAAACCGTCGATCCAATTTGATATGCCAGTAATTGTAAAATCTGTTTCAGGACCTTGGCTCCTTTGATTCTTTCCATCGACAAAACATCTTTAAACAAATACGAGCCCACGAGCTCTGCCAGCAACCCTTCCTTCTGGCTCTTCCTCTCTTCCATCACAACTCGCGGATAGCTTCCATATACCAAAAAATCTGTCTTCCTCTGCGCCAATTCATGCCGATTCCACTTTCGCACCAGCTCCATTTGTGCCAAAGGATACAGGGTAATCGTCTGCTTACGACCTGTCAGTGGTTCTCCCACCTGGTCCGCGAGCTCAAAAGACGAAGACCCCGTTGCAATAATCCGCAAATCGGGCCGTTGATCAACCAAAATTTTCAAAACCTCGCCAACGTGGGGTATTTTTTGCGCCTCATCAATCACATACAACTCCAATCCTTCTACAACTGGTAATACCTTGGAGAATGATCTCGATCCCAATGTCTCCTGTAAATCTACGTTGTCACCCTGATCTAGTCGATACTTCCACTGGGTTTTCTCCAGGTAGTTTTTGACCAAGGTCGTTTTACCCACCTGCCTTGGGCCATATATCACCAGCACTTTCCCCGGCGCGAGTAATTTCTCGATGTCATCATAAATCCTGGGTATTTGCATGTCTCCACCTTATCTCAAATCCATAAATTTGTCAAATTTTATGGAACATACTTCCACAAAATCACCCATCCCCAATCTCTACACGATCAAACTAAAATAAGTTAAAATAGCCCTAACGCTCCCATAGTTTAACGGATAGAACAGAGGCCTGCCTGCCGGCAGGCAGGTTTCCGAGTTATAATACAATAAAGTCCTCGTAGCTCAACGGATAGAGCCCAGGTTTCCTAAACCTGTGATGAAAGTTCAATTCTTTCCGGGGACACTCTCAGGTCCAAGTTTCCGCCCTAGGCGGATCAGCCTTGGGCTGACAATTCTTGGTGGGGGCACTTCGACTCGCTTCGCTCGCTCTATTTTCGCTCCAACTCCGAATAAATGAGGCATGCCTCCGCTGTCTCGTACTGGAAAATTTCCTCTGGGGCAAAAATCAAGCCAATCTCTTTCTCCGCTGTCTCCGGCGAATCCGACGCGTGAATCAAGTTTTGGCTCCCCGACATGGCAAAGTCTCCGCGAATGCTCCCCGCCTCCGCCTCGTACCCCTTAGTTACTCCCACAATCTTGCGCACCGCGCTGATTGCTTCCTGCCCTTCCCACACCATCGCCACAATCGGGGTCCAAGTCATAAACGCTTTCAGATCAGTAAAAAATGATTTTTCTTTATGATGCGCGTACCAGGTATCCAAGAGCGAATCTGACAATCTCATCATCTTGAGCCCCACGAGCTTCATCCCTTTCCGTTCAAACCTGTGCATGATCTCCCCGATCAGCCCCCGCTGTAATCCGTCTGGTTTTACAAGTACGGCAGTCCTTTGCATGGTCATATTGTTTTCTCCTTCTTTTATAATTCTATCACAGAATATTAAGGTATAATTATCCCCATCGGGGTGTAGGTCACCGGTAGACCGCGCGGTTCGGGATCGCGAGGACTGGGTTCAATTCCCAGCACCCCGACACACGAGTTAGCTTGCTTTTGGTCCTACCACGACCGATCTGATTAATTCTTCCTTCACCAATTCCTCCAGCACTTCCCTTACGTCCCCTATTTTCACCGCTTTGATGGCTCGCTCCACCTCATCTGGCTGACGAACCTCGTCAAGTATCAAGGTTCGAGTCCCAAAAAACTGGGCCACCCCCATCGAATCCTCAAGTGTTAATGGCATCTTCCCTAGGAGGTAGTCCTGTCCTCGCTTAAGTTCCGCCACGGTGATGGTTTCCCCCAACCTCAGCATCTCGGCTTTGACTACTTCCATCGCCTCCCCCAGCTTTGTCAGTTTGACTCCCGACCTCACCGCCAAATATCCGCAGTCATATGCAGTATCCAAATCAGCTCGCACATAATAAGCTAGTCCCCGTTTTTCCCTGATTTCGTTAAAGAGTCGGCTACTCATCGTCCCCCCCAGCACGACCTGTGCGATCGACAAGGCGTAGCGCCTCGGATCTGTCATGGGAAGCGCGGGTACTCCCATCACAAAATGAGCCTGCTCGGTTTTCTTTTTCTGGTGTCTCGCCTCCGACTTTCCATACCTAGCCCTCGTTGTATATCCAGAAATATGCCCTTCACTCATTTCCCCAAATTTCTCCTCAATTTGAGAATTTGAGAACCTGCCCGTCCGGCAGGCGGGTTTAAGATTTGAGATTTTTCCTGCCACCACCACCAACACATTCCCCCCCCTGTACCACTCTCCCATGTACTTTCGCAAATCAGTTGCATTCGTTCCCCGCACCGTTTCCTTTGTCCCAATAATCAGTCTTCCCATCGAGGATCCGTCATACATCAAGTTTTCAAATAACTCTCCCGCCATAGCCATGGGCTGGTCCTCGTACATATTGATTTCTTCCACAATCACCTCCCGCTCGCGCTCCAAGTCTGCCTGGGGCAACAGAGGCTTGGTCAACATCTCAGCCTGAATATCCAAGGTTAGTCCCAAGTGTTTCGCCGCACTGGTAATGTAGTATCCCGTATATTCTTTGCTCGTAAACGCATTCTGCTCTGCCCCAATCGAATCAACCGCCTCCGCAATATGCAGGGGACTGGGATATTTTTTTGTCCCCTTAAACACCATATGCTCCAAAACGTGGGAGATCCCCGCTTGCTCCAGAGTTTCATTCCTTGATCCCGTTTTCACCAGGATCATCGCCGTCACCGACTCCACTCCCACCATGGGCACCGTGAGCACTCTCACCCCATTCTTCAACTTGGTATAGCTGACATCAAACTTCATTGGATGTCTCCAACTTCAACTCCGCTTGCACCTAAATATAGTAGTAATTCATCTCTAGTTCCCATAGCCGGATCCCACACTGGGGGAAAATATAGTGGTTCACGTCCATCATTCTCCGTCGAACACAACACAGCTCTCCAACCCTCTTCTTTCCCAAGGCCCCCTCTTTTAAATAACATCCTTTCACACATTGTCATTTCGTATTCGTCTTCTTTATAGGTGACTCTCATATTCATTCATCTCCAAATATACTGATCTGGGTCGGGTGGACCATGGCGGTTTCGAATTTATCTGCCGTAGGCAGACCCCGCCCTATCTACAACCTGCCTGCCGGCAGGCAGGTCTGTCTGCCCTTGGCAGGTGCGAATGCGATCATATCACACGCCTAGGTGGACTCGGGGGGAATCGGACCCCCGTCTGTACAATGCGAATGTACCGTACTCCCACTATACTACGAGCCCTACCAACAAGTTATTTTATCACCGACTTAAGGAATTCTCTCCCCGCACCAGATTTCAGATATTTTTCTCGTATTCTTGCCAGAGACCTGCTAGCACGAATTTCACTATAGACCAATTTCCATGGCCCCTTACCCCTAGTACCAGCCGACTGGTTATGATTATGCTGACTAATACGTCGTTCCAGATTATCTGTAATTCCCTTGTAGAGGAAATTCTCAGAATTTTTGAGAATATAAACAAAGTACATTTTTTAATGCGAACCTGCCTGCCGGCAGGCAGGTGCGGTGCTCTACCAAATAAGCCTGTCTGCCGACAGGCAGGCTAATAGCCCCGTATCTTACCATATCTTACACGAGACCGAGTCCGATTCCTACCATTCCTCCCCCGAGCACCGCCCCCACGCCGACCTGCACCCAGCTATGGTGCTTTTGGTACACCCGCACCCAACATACCAGACATAACACTAGGTATAACCAAGCGTAGCGCCAACCATAAAACACATTGGCCGTGGTTATGAGGACGGCATTCACCCCTGCATGGATGCTAATTTTCCAGAAGATAGTGATGGATGCAAATACGACTGCAATTAGCCAAAACACGCCCAGGATCCACGCCAAGTCCACCTTCCCCACCTCGTGCGCCAGCCACACCCCACCCAAGTGACAGGCCAGGGTAAAGAGGTACAGCGGAATCCGCTCCGCACGTTTGCGAATATCCCAACTCGTGATCTGCCGGTGATACAACATGGTCAAGAAAAAGATCAAAGGTACAACCCCATCGATAAAAAGCAGGAGGCCCAGAAACCGCCACCGCAGTCCCTCCTGCAGGGCAAAAACCACAGCCATGACAATCGCCGCCGGTATCTCCCAGACAGGATCAAAGACTCTGCTCACAATCTCGGCTAATTTCTTCATAGTCTGCTCGCCAACTCTAGCTCCAAACTCGTTCGCAATTTCGCCTTCACCCAATCTTTTTGACTCTGACTCATTACCTCCCCCAACCCCGCTAGTACGTCATATTTCACTGGTAACGCTCGCAATTTCGCGAGCAATATTTTCCAATATGCCTTCAACTTCATGTCAGTTCGCAACTGGATTATCTCCTCATTCGCTTCCCAACCCCGCTTTAGCATCCACCACGCGTCGTACAGATCTCGATTTTGCAACTTTTTTCGATCCGTTATCGCACACAGCTTGTGCGCCAGCATGTCTTCTTTCACCATGACCTTAACTCCATAACCTCGCCAGTCTCTCGTTTCATAATAATTGGGATATTTGCGCGTGTTAACTTCTACCTTAATCTTTGCCTCTCCCTTCCCATAACTCCCCTGCCAAAACCAGGTGAAACGCTTGGTTTTTTCGTCCACGATGGTCAAATACTCCGCCACAATCGACCTGATTGTTTTCTCCAGTGTCGGATCCGTTTCTCCGATCAAGTCAAAATCCAAATCAGTCGAAAAACGCGGTAATTCTTCAAAAAAATATAGTGCCGTCCCCCCCTTAAATCCTAGCCTTGCCGCCAGCATTTTATCACTGATCAGCGCCAGGAGGATCCTACTTAACTGCTGTCTGTGCGTTTCAATGTTTAACATTCTTTTACCCTCCGCATGACCTTCCCCCCATACAATTTAGCTCCTTCCTTTAGTTTTAGCACATCCACTTTCTCCACCCGCCCTAGTTCCCAGTCTGGCTCACAATACCAGGTATCAAGCACTGCCCGCTCCAAGCTCGCCACCCGCGCTCCATTTCCTTTGTTAACCCCCCAATCACTCCACAGTATTCTCCCCCTTACCCTCCGGTACTCAAACTTGACACCCCGCACCACTCTACTCGCTTTCCTTCCTGCCACCGAATAAACGCCATCATAATATTGGTCGATCACGCCCTCACTCTTTAATACTGTGTATAGCGAAACGTACGAGTTGGGAATTAGCTTGTTGGCTATCTGGTACTGCAAAGTAGTATTACCTCTAATCTCCTTCTCGCAATAATCTTTTCCTGCATACAACCCTCTCGAAATCGCGAACATCTCTTTTCGGCGAACATAGTATTTTATCGTTTCAAACAACTTCCGCTCATCTGTATATCCCCAGATCACGGCTAAATCCTGTGCCGTAAACACCACTCCCCCCCACTTGGCTAACTCGACCAATTTATTCTTTTTACTGGTAATTTTCCTACCACTATTCATCACATTTCTACTCTACACCCACCCTCACCCCGTGTCAACCTACCCCATATCTTTTTCCTATTGACAAAACTATGCCTCCCCCTTTACAATGCCTGGCATGATCAACCTTGAACAAAGACAGGCTTACATAAAAAAACTCCGCGAACTGCGACGTGCTAACAGCGATCGTGACCACGAGCGCAATAGCGAGACTGCCGGAATCGTCGCATTTATGGAAGCTTGCTCTCCAGGAACTTGCGCTCTTTGTATTCACGCTTCACTTGGCAAATTCGACAAAGCACGCACTCTCGAGACAGGTCTTCAAGCACTAAATTGCGATGGTAGTGGAATGCCTAGAGATTTAGGTTCGAGACGCACTTACGATCAACAAACAAAATGTGGTGTCTACACACCAGGGTATTAGCCCCTTAATACGCAATCCCTACACATTTTCCCCAAAAATGCTACAATCCTCACATCATCAATATAGGCCTTCCGGCACACGCGCCGACCCTGGCCATCCACGCACCTTAACAGATAGCTTGCGGATCATGGGTTTCGTCTTGTGCACGCCCCCTCGTGCCCAGCGCGAAACCCATGAAAGGAGGTTTTCGAAAAAATACATCCCCCAATTCCCCCCCCCACCCCGTCCCTCGAGCCACTTCATGGCTCAACAATTCTTTTCAAACCCAACAGGAGAAAAAATGAAACGCTGGATTCCGATTTTGACCACCCTGTTCGTCGGCCTGATCGCCGCCCTCGGCGCCATCCCCCAACCGCAGCCCCAACACGGGGATTGCAACCACAAATGTCCCTCCTGTGGGGACCAATGCGGCAAACATGAACACCACGCTCAAAAAGGCTCGAACGCCGAAAAAGAGCATGAGTGCAAAAACTGCGGACACAAGTGGCGGTAACATGCAACTCCAGTTTGCTGCCCCCAAAACACGCGCAGTTCTTCCGAAAGGCGCGAAAGCAGTCTCACTCGATGGTCAGAGACCAATTGAGTTGGCGGAAGGCGCCATCGTCATCACGCGTGAGCGCGCAAGCGCAACGCACGTTCCAGTGATGATCATCTCTGGCGCTGATGCCAACGAGGCACTCGTCCCCATCGGAACATCGTACGATTTCGCTCCTTAACGCAAGCTGACTGTAAGTCGAACCCGTGACGGAGAGTCACATCAAAGTCACGGGTTCAGTAAGTAAACAAGCTATCTACCCCAATATCCGCTATAATTCACCCATGGTATATCAGGCCATCAGTCCCGAAGCAATCAAATGGGTAGAAACCGAGCTCGATCCCTTTGTTAAAGACACCATTCTTCCCCTTGCCCCACCCCACGCCCTCCTCCACTACTGCGCGGGTTCGTTCCCACTTGACACTGTCAACCGGCGACTTTATGTCGCCACTCTCGATCACGACGGCCGCCGCACCCGCCGCCCGCTTTCCTTTCCCGATCAGCAACCTCAAGTCGTTCATCCTCTCTCCGACGCCGAACTCACCGCTTTTACTGATCTCTATATGCACATCCAGTCTCAATTCGCCTCTTTCCCTTCTCCCCTTTTTATGGCACGGCGCCTCACCCGCGAAGACACCCTCCCCGAAGATCGTTCCCAAATTCTCTTGGCCTCACTCCTCTTTGGCGCTAATCTTAAATACCCCTGGGCTTAATTTTCAAGGTTTCACCCCACCTGCAACAACACAAAATAATCTTCCGCTCCCATGCCCCTATTTTCTCACACCTGCCAACTTGACAAACTCCCCTCAACCTGCCACACTTATTTCATACATTTATATTTTTTTATAAATACATGAAATACATTGAGTTTAGAAAACTCGTCACGCCCCCGATCTTCACCTCTCAAACCCTCAAAAATCTCGGGGCTGGCTACACCCCTTCCCAACTAACTTCCTGGCAAGCCAAAGGCTATCTCACCAAGCTACGCGGAGGCCTATATGCCTACTCCGACTCTCTCCCCGAGCTCTCTTCCGCCATGATTGCCTGCCGTCTCGTCACTCCCAGCTATCTCTCCCTCTCCTTTGCGCTCTCACATCATGGCATTATCCCCGAAGCAGTCTTTACCGCCACATCTATAACCTCCAAAGGCACCCGCTCATATCAACTTGCCCAAGGTAACTTCACTTACCAGCACCTCCCCCCTCAGCTATTTTTTGGCTATACCTACATCCAAGATCACCCCCTTCCCTACAATCTGGCCGATGGCGAAAAAGCTTTGCTCGATTATTTCTACCTAACCCCCAGTATCAAAAACTCCAAAGATCTCGCAGAGCTCCGTCTCAATCTCGAAAATATAGATTGGCCCAAACTCCAATCCTACCTAGCCATCTTTCAACACAAGCGCCTGGATTATTTGATCAGATTACTGGAGGAAATGTATGCTCACGCTTAAACAGATTTTGTCGTATACAACCGCCTCGCGTATTACCAAAAATATCTTGACCGAATACTACCAGCACGAGCTGCTATCCAGTCTTTTTTCGCAAAATAATAGTGAATTTTTCTCTTTTATTGGCGGTACTGCCATCCGCATCTGCTACGGAGGCATTCGCTTCTCGCAAGATCTAGATTTTGACACCTCCAAGCTTGACGCCTCTGATGAATTACTGAAAAATACAATCATTGACATGACCGCCAAGGGATTTGTGATCGAATCTCGCCTAGTTCACAAGGGTACTTATCACTGCTACCTCAAATTCCCTCACGTCCTCAAATCGTTTGGAATTTCGGGATACAGCGAAGAAAAACTCCTCATCAAAATCGACGCCACTACCTGTCAATCATTCCAATCCACACCTCACATCCTCAACAAATACGGGGTCTTTGAGACCATCAAAGTCGCTCCTGCCAGTACAATATTATCCAAAAAACTGCTGACTATTGGTGAGCGCAAGCGTCCCAAAGGTCGCGATCTTTACGACGTCACTTATCTGTGGGGTCTGACCGAACCAGATATAGAGTACTTACAAACAGTCGCGGAAGTTTCTCTCAAAGATCAACTCCGTAAACTCATCAAGTATGTGGATACTCTTAATTTATCTGATCTTGCCAGAGATGTCGCCCCTTTCCTATTAAACCTTTCAGATAGTAAACGAATAACTAATTTTGGAGAATTTCTCAAAAGCAAAATCTAAAATTACATCTCCTCCGGAGCCTGGATCCCGAGCAACCCCAGTCCACTCTTTAGCACATTTGCCACCGCACTCGTCAACAATATCCGCCCTTCATCCCCCACAATTTGGTGTTGATTGTAAAAAGTATTAAATCTTTGCGCCAACTCAAACAAGTACGTAGCCAAGAGGTGCGGGGCCATCTTTTCTCCAGCTTCGGATACCACTTCTGGATATCGATAAATCCAGCGCAAAATCGCCAGCTCTTCCGTATTACAAGGTTCGTAACTTTGTAATGCTCCCAATTTGAGAATTTGAGAACCTGCCCGTCCGGCAGGCGGGTTTGAGATTTGTGATTTTCGCAAGACGCTCGAGCATCTTGCGAATGTATACTGCAGATACGGTCCCGTGTCTCCCTCCAGGTTCGTCATCTTCTCTGGTTCATAGACGATATTTCCCCCGATCGCCTGCTTGAGCACACTATACTTGAGCGCTCCCACCGCAATCATATCTGCCACTTTATCTTTATCCCCTATCTCGCGCCCTCCCATCTTGGTTAGTACCACCACTTTTAGCTCATTCAAGAGCCCTTCTCCCGTCACGACCTTCCCTGTTCGCGAGCTCATCTTGCCCGTTGTGAGCCTCATCATCCCGTGGGGCATATGCGTTGTTTTCGCCCGCAAATCTGGATAAAGTTGTTCCATCACTCGCAACACCACTTTGAAATATTCCGTGATCTCGTTCCCCGTCACGTTATAGGAAAAATCATATTTGTATCTTTCATACTTCGTCTTGGCAAGCCCCAAATCTTTGGCCTCGTATGTCGGCAGTCCCAGTTTGTTACGAAATACTCTAGTATGAAGTCCATCCTTCTCTCCTCTGTACACCACCGCCCCATCATCCCCTATTTCCAGTACCTTCTTTGCTAAACCTTCCTCAACTACTTTGAGCCCCACTGGTCCCGCCTCGCTCTCAAAAAAATACTCGTCAAATTTGGTCCCCAACCGGAGGTATATGCTCTCAAAATATTCTAGGCTCCACTCCCTTCCAGCCTGGTACAACTCATCTATCGTTTCATCCGACTTGTCATAAATCACTTTGTTCATGGCGTTCATTTCTGATTTCGCCGTTTCGTCGGTTTCGTATTTTGTGGCTCCGTAGGCGTACGCCTGCCCCAGATAATTCGCCTTCACTTTAAGGGTCCGACCCTTAAAGTCAGCCAGCGTTTTACCCTCCTGGTCCATTTTCCGCTGCCATCCCCAAATCGCCTTGGCTACGTGCAACCCTACATCTCCCTGGTAACACGCCCGCCTCACTTCCGCCCCACTGGCTTCTTGCAACCTCGCCAGACTCTCCCCAATCGTATTACTCATCAAGTGCCCGATATGCATTTCTTTGAAGGGGTTAGGATCGGTATACTCGACCATGATTTTTTTGCCCTTCAAAGTTTCATTCTTCCCATATCCAGGCTCTATCGCTTTTTTCGTTTCGGCCAGGAAAAACTCTTTTTTCAGGTAAAAATTGATAAATCCCGCTCCCGCCACCTCCACCCGTTCCCATATCTGTGACACCGTGTCACTGTGACACTGCTTTACAATGGCTTCCGCCAACTCCCGCGGATTCTTTCCTATCTGTTTCGCCAAAATCAGCGCCACATTGCTACTGTAGTCCCCATGACTCTCCTCCTTGGGATGTTCGACAACAAAATCGACCATTGGCCATTGATCATTGACCATTAAGGTCTTTTTTATCGCCTCTCTGATCACTTTCATCTTGCATTTCTCCGTTTTTGTGTTATATTAATCCTATCACCATGACTGGATAGGCCTAAGGTTTCGACCGACCGCTGATGCCAGTCTTTTTATATTCTAAGCTCAGACTTTTTTCTTTTCCATTCCCTCTATTCTACCTTACCCCACAAACACTTCCACAACATTGTCTTTCACTTTCAAAATCCCGCCCTCAATCATTATCTCTTGGTCATGATTTTTGCGGTGAGCGACTATCTTTTCCTTAACCAAAGTCACAAACTGAATATGTTGGGGCAAAACATCAAATACTCCCACGTCATTATTGCTCGATACCGCCTCCACCTCGTCTTCAAACAAGACCTTCTCATCCGTTCTCACAATTAGTCTCATACCGTCAACTTACCCTTCAAAAGCAACTCCTCCGGCTTGCGCTCGTCATATTTTCCCTCCAGTATCTTGGCCACGTCAGCCACCGTTTGCGCCAATGCTACATACTCCCCCTTCATCCCCGTTTGTTTCTCGGTCACAAAAAACGGTTGAGTCATATAGTTCTTCAGGAGTTTGGCTCGGCGATAAATGGCCTGGTTTTCCACCGATAACTCCCCCTCTCCCACAAGAGTCACCATTTTTTCAAGCTCCATCGCCTGTTTGAGGAGTGCGTTGGCTCCCATCACGGCTTGGTAATGTGCCTCTCCCACCACGTCCGGGTTAATTGCCGAGGAAAAAGATTCTAGTACGTCAATCGCCGGAAACCTTCCCTCTTGGTAAACGTGTCTCGAGAGCACAATGGTCGAATCCAAATATGGATAAATTGCCTGTACCCCCGTGTCGAGTAAATCATCCGAAGGGACATAAATCGTCTCAATCGTCGAAAGCGCAGCCATCTTGGTCCCCACGAGTCGCTCGTGTAGTTTGGCCATATCCGACGAAAGCATGGGCTGGTACCCATCTTCCGAAGGGATGTGATTGGTCACCGTCGACAGCTCCATCCCCGCTTGCGCAAAGCGGAAGACATTATCCACAAAACACAAAACTTCAGCCTTCTCCTCATCCCGCCAATACTCGGCTACCGTAGCCGCCGCCATTCCCGTCAAGTAGCGTACTGCCGCGTTCTCTCCCATGGAACCAAAGATGAGCGCCACATTGGGGAGTACTCCCCGCTCCCGGAGTTCCTCGACCAGTTCTTGTCCCTCTCGCACCCGCTCCCCTACCCCCGCAAACACACAATATCTTTTCGTTTTACTGTCTTTCTCGTTAAAGACGTTGTGCATAATCTCCGACAACAAAATCGTCTTTCCCACTCCCGCCCCTCCAAAAAGTCCCAGTTTCCCGCCTTTTAGGAGTGGGGAGAAAAAATCAATCACCTTGATCCCCGTTTCCCAAATCTCTTTTCCTGCCTCACTCTCCCCCACCGCTGGAGGATTATTCTCGATAAATCTCTCGGTCTCTCTTCCGATTGCCCCGTCTCCATCCAACACATTCCCAAAAATATTAGTGACTCGGCCCAAAAGAGCGTCCCCCACTACCATTTTCATCTTGCTCCCACTTCCCAAGAGTTTCATACCTTGACTAATCGCATGTTTTCCCCGCAAAATTAGGCCGTAATACTCTTCCTTCCCCCGCCCTTCATACACCTGTAGCTCCACTTCTTCTCTCCCGCTAGATAAGAGGGTCTCGCCAATTTCGGGTTGCCTGCCTTCGCTAAAGCGCACTACCACCACCTCCCCCACGATCTCACTTACTATCCCCCTAGCCTCTTCCCTGATTGTTGATTTCATCTTCCCTCCCGTAAAAGCATCCCGCTAATCATATTATGTTGTTTTTTCTCCATATTTCTTCCCTTGATCTTCCGTTCCGCTCTTTTGAGCAGTCCCAAACTCTCATCAATATTATCCATCGCCTGATCCAAATGCATAATACGCGAGGCAAATTTGGACAATTCTGCCTCCACCACCATCTGTCGCATCACTCCCGTCATGACCCGCCCGCCAAAAACTTGGGCTACTTCTTTATATGATGGTTCATACAAAAATTTCCGCCTTCGCGCCATCATTTCGTGCGTTTCTACCTGATACATACTCCACCCCATCCCCACAATCTCTCGCTCCACGGACTCTTGATGCACGATATTTTCAAACACCCCGTAAATCACTTTAATTTTTTGATAATCCTTCAGTTTCAAAGCCAACTCTTCGATCGAAACTTTTTGCATACTCTCATCTGGCAAATCAATCGTAAAATATTGTCTGTTGGGCATGTATTGATTCATCATCTGTGCTCCCAGCTTGCCCACTACCCAGACGTCGTCTTGAGGATTATTTTTCAACTCGGTCAAAAATTTCTCTCGGGTTTGGATAATAATCTCCCCAAACAAATTGCTATCGGCACTGATCCACACAAGTGCCTCACTCCCAGCCACCGCCTCTTCTCCCACGTCTGCCCCCACTTGGAGAAGCAACTCGCGCAATCCGTCATAATAACTTCTGGCGCTCACAATCTTTGCCCTAATTTCCTGCATCCGCTTGGCCGCCATATCCTCATATACTTCCACCAGTCCCCGTATTTCTACGACTTGCTTCTGTTCGGCCTTGACTCCTTTAAGTGTCTTCATATCAGCCACCTCTGCCACTTGTTTTGCTCTGCCGTTTCTGCAAAAAGTTCTTCCCAGTTTTTGGCTTTTAGTGTAAATGGCTCCTTCTTGTACTTTTCGACCAACTCTTTCACCCCTTTGCCGTCAAAATAACCATGCCACGCCATCATAATCACGAGCAACTGCACCTGGAGCGGGATCAAAGCCCCTCCCACTTGGTTAAAGACGTTGCGTATTCGCCGGCTCCGCTCGACCATGGCTATTATGTCCTTATTTAGCTCCGAGCCAAACTGCATAAACCTAGACACTGCCTCACTTTCTTTCAGCAGTGTCATGAGCTTTTCTCCCACCTCCCGCACCAGGCGCGGTTGAGTTTGTCTCCCAACTCGGCTGACCGACAAAAACACGTTCACCGCCGGACGGGCTCCTGTATGGAAAATCTGGGTATCCAGGAACCAGTGGCCATCTGTAATCGACATAAGGTTGGTCTGGATAAAGCCAGTCATGTCCCCCAGCAAACTCTCGGCCACTGGCAAACAGGTAATAGCCTTAGCTTTGCCCTTGATCAAAAAATTCCCTGCCCGCTCCAAGAGTTTAGCTTGGATATGGAACACATCCCCTGGGTACGACTCTCTCCCGGGGAACTGTTTGGCCGCTAGTCCTATCTCACGGTAGTACTTGGCATGACTAGAGAGATCATCTAGGATCAGCAAGACGTTTTTGCCCTGATCACGGAAATACTCCGCGTGCGTCATGGCTGTAAAAGGGGTCACATAGACTTCACCCGCTACCGAAGCAGCCGAAGAAGCCACAATCAAACATTTATCTCGGATTTTGTGTTTGACCAAGTATTCCTCGATCCGCTTGATCTCACTCGCCCGCTTGCCAATGGCACAGTAGATCCCCACCGTCCCTTGGCGTACTTGATTAATCAAAATCTGGAGCAAAAGTTGGGTCTTGCCCGACTTGCGGTCGCCTATAACGAGCTCTCGTTGTCCGTGGCCAATCGGCACTAGTTGATCCAAGAGGCTAATGCCTGTTTCTAAATACTCTGTGACTCTCGTCCGCCCCACAATCCCCATGGGTCTAGTATCGATCTCTCGGGACTCACTCTCCTTACTCTTTTCTCTTCCCTCCCCAATTGCATATCCTAGTCCGTTAATCATCTTCCCCAAGACTCCCTTCCCGCAGCTAGTCATGATGGGCATCCCCGTTGCCGCTACTCGCTCTCCCATCAATACTTGTACTCGCGACAAGCGCATGATCTCCACCTGCTCTTCTCTAATCGCCATGATCCGCCCGTGTTCACCTCCCTCAAACGCCACCCCCTCTCCAATCATTACCCCAGTGAGTCCCGACACTCCTACCAGTAGCTCCCCCAACTCACTCACCTGTCCCCAGTCTTTTTTCTTCTCTATACAGTACTCAAACGTATGCATCATAGGTTACAAGACTAATATCAAGTATGCTAAAAATAGTCCCCCACCAACTATGGTAATCGTTAACATTACATTAACACCAATCCCTGCATAAATGGTCTTCGCAGCCAAGGGGTTCCTCCCCAAAGCCTCGATCCCCGTCTTGCCAAACTTGCCAAAATAAGCAAATCCTCCCCCAAAGGCGACCGCCGTCACGACAACCGCCAAAAGGTAGCGCATCGAAGTCAGGGGGGACAAAAATGGCGAGCTAGCCGCCGACTTGATCCCCTTAAACAAATTGATCCCCTTGCTCCCCGAAACTGCGGAATTATATTTTGGATTTAACATCACCTCAATCATGCCCTCGCCTGATCCGCTATATCCCGTGATCGCTCTCCCCAGGATAAACCCATTTTGGTCTCCCTTTTGTCCCACCCCAGGGGTTGTTGAGCTCGTAATAAAGTCACCTTCTTTGATCTCTCCCGCTATAGCAGCGACCCTCACTCTCGCCCTCCCGTTGGTCACAACCGCCACCAGTCCCTCGATGTTTTCGTTCTGGAAAGATACAGCCGGATTGTCCACTACGACTCCATGGATACTCGGGTCATACGCTATTTTAGCCAGTTCATATCCTTGTTCGGTAGAAATTACAATACTCCCATCCGGTGACTCCCCGCTGACCTTGACATAGTTGGCTACTCCCGTTGAGGTGCCCTGCGCCCATACCTGGTGCTGACCCGCCCAACACTCCACCAAAACCATCACCAAACCGATCAGCAATTTGTTGAGCATTACCATTTAGTATATCTCATTTTCCCCACATGCAATACCCCTTGCCTTTCCTCCTAAAATAGTGCTTAATGGAACTAGATATTTAACATCCACGCTAGGCGCGGATTTGCTCGTATGAAAAAACTGCTCTTACTCTTACCTATTCTCACTCTCATCATCTGGGCTTATTCAGCTACTCACTCCCCTGTGACACGTGACACTGTGACACAGGTTTCTTCCCCAGGTTCCGAACCTGCCT
>JAZDDW010000026.1:0-20239 GCA_043809365.1 bacterium | reverse complement strand
GTGGGTGCGGAAGGAATCGGACCTACGACCTCTTTCTTATCAGGAAAGCGTTCTACCACTGAACTACGCACCCCATTTAATGAACTCCTGGATTTTACCATGATCTACCGCTTGACCGCTAGGGTCATGATGAGTTACAATTACGTCCGCTCGGGAGAGCGTTTATCCAATATGTTGCAAAATCAAATCACAATTCAACCTCTATTCCTTCACGAGCCCTGCTGATTTTGTTTATATCTGATATGAGTAATCCCGCGCAAGCGGGATTTTTAATATCCTCGGCACCTTTAACATAAATCTAGTCACTGGGCCGTTAGCTCATCTGGTAGAGCACTTCATTTGCAATGAAGAGGTGGCCGGTTCGAGCCCGGCACGGTCCACAAAAGATCTTAGACTAGAGTAATTAGCTCCCGCTAGTTGCTCTTGTCTAGCATCTTATTGCTAGATTTTGTACTTTAACAAGTGAAGAGTAAGAAAAGCATCTTATTAACAAATAAAATTGTTTTTAAATTAGTATCAAGCTACTCAAATAAAGTATACAGTGGATGCCTTGGAATAATGTGCCGAAGAAAGACGTATAAGGCCGCGAAAGTCGTCGGTGAGGAGCCATAATCCTTTGACCCGGCGGTGTCTGAATGGGGTAACCCCGGTGTTAGTAATAGCACTGGTCCCGCCTTGGCGGGACGGTAACCCGGAGAACTGAAACATCTAAGTACCCGGAGGAAAATAAATCGAACGAGATTCCCTTAGTAAGCGGTGAGCGAAAAGGGAAGAGCCTAAACCACAATTTATTGTGGTGTTGCAGGGCCAGACATAACGTATTTGAAAGTTAGAAGAACACCGTGGAATAGGTGACCATAGAACGTGAAAGTCGTGTATTCGAAAACTTTTAAATATCAGTTTGGTTCCTAAGTACGCTGGGAGACGGCAAACTCCCTGCGGAATCCGCCCCGACCACGGGGCAAGGCTAAATACACATTATTACCGATAGTGAACGAGTACCGTGAGGGAAAGGTGAAAAGATGGGTGAGACACCCAGTGAAATAGTACCTGAAACTGTATACTAACAAACAGACAGAGTCTGGATTTATCCGGATGATGTCGTGCCTATTGAAGAATGACCCGTCGAGTTTGCATGTACTGCTAGTCTAAGTGATATCGTCACGGAGGCGTAGTGAAAGCGAGGATGAATAGTCCGATAAGCAGTGCGTCCAAGACCCGAAACCGGTGTGAGCTAACCATGAGCAGGGTGAACCCCATGTAAAAGTGGGGGAAGGCCCGAACCGTTGTGAGCTGCAAATCGCTCGGATGACTTGTGGTTAGGGGTAATATGCCAATCGAACCCGGAGATAGCTGGTTCTCCCCGAAATATATTTAGGTATAGCCTCGAGTAATTGCGCAATTGGGGGTAGAGCACTGAAAAGGTGCGAGGTCGCAAGGCCTTTCATTTTATCAAACTCCGAATACCAACTGCGTTTATCTCGGGAGTCAGTCTCAGGGAGCTAAGTTCCTGGGGCAAAAGGGAAACATCCCAGATCGTCAATTAAGGTCTCAAAATCATAACTAAGTGGGTCAAGGAAGTCATAATCCATAAACAGCTAGGAGGTCGGCTCAGAAGCAGCCATCCTTAAAAGAAAGCGTAACAGCTCACTAGTCGATCGGATTGTGGCGCCGAAGATTCATCGAGGCTCAAGTTATGTACCGATGTTGCGGATTGGTCCAAAATTTATTTTGGACTTCTGGTAGGGGAGCGTTCTAACAGCAGTGAAGTCGTTTTGTAAGAAACGGTGGAGCATTTAGAAGTGAGAATGGCGGGATGAGTAGCGAGATGGAGGTGAGAATCCTCCACACCGAATGTTCAAGGTTTCCCACGCAACGTTTGTCGACGTGGGGTTAGGCGGCCCTAAGGTGAGGCTGGTGTAATGCCGGCGTAGCCGATGGATTACCGGTTGATATTCCGGTCCTTTACAGTGTTCGTTATAGTTGGGGAGGGACGGCCTAGGAAAAGCAGAGCCCATTATTGAATTTGGGTCTAAGCGTCAAGGAAGTTGGATATTGGAAAATCCGTATCCGGCGTTATAAACCGAGGCGCGATGGGGAATGTGGGCTTCGGCCCGCGTAACTCTGCATCTTTTCTGGGTCCAAGAAAATCTTCGCAATGAGAATACTGTATATCCGTACCGCAAACCGACACAGGTGAACTGGTAGAGTATACCAAGGTGGACGAGAGAACCTTCCTTAAGGAACTCGGCAAATTAGCTAGGCGTAACTTAGGGAGATGCCTAATCTGTACATTGGTACTTGTATTAATGTATGGATCGCAGATAAAGAATTCAAAGTGACTGTTTAACAAAAACACAGGTCTGTGCGAAGACGTAAGTCAACGTATACGGGCTGAGGCCTGCCCAGTGCCAGAAGGTTAACTGAGAGGATAACCCCGATTTATTCGGGATAGTCTTTGATTGAAGCCCTGGTGAACGGCAGCAGTAACTATAACTGTTCTATGGTAGCGAAATTCCTTGTCGGGCAAACGAAAAACTTACCCGAATAGTGTGGCAACACGCTACAGCAAACTGACTAAAATCGGTGAAAGCTAACCCACTACAAGTGGTATGCTAATACCGAGGGAACCCCGAATTTAACAATTTGTGGGACACCGTAACGACTGATCCGAAAGGAGAGATCCCGCTCAGCGGGATAACACGTCAGCTCTTGTGACAACAAAAGAATTTATGGAGTTTGCATCTTACATTACCGGATTTACAGATGGAGAGGGAACTTTTTCTATCTCTTTCTCCCTTCGCAGTAAAATGCGCTTGGGGATCGAGGTTAGACCCAGTTTCTCGATTTCGCAACATATGCGGAGTCTCTCCATACTGCAAGAAATCCAGATGTATTTTGGAGTTGGTGCAATCCGTTTTTCAGCAAGTGATCAAAATTATAAGTACGAAGTGCGTTCAACAAAAGATCTTGTCAACAAGATTATTCCGCATTTCCAGCGCTATCCACTCCGGACAGCCAAACTTCATGATTTTGAGATCTTTAGTGAAATATGTACGATGATTTGTGAGAACAAACATCGTGATGTCAAATATCTCGCAGGGATTATTGACAAAGCATATCGCATGAACGAAAGCGGCAAGCGCAAATATCCAGTTACAACACTCCTAAAAATTCTCGCAAGATGAAGATATAGTCTATGCATTACGAAAGTAATGAATTTGGAATATGAAGTTCCGACCTGCACGAATGGCGTAACAACTTTGAAACTGTCTTGAGGAGGGACTCGGCGAAATTGAAATGGCTGTGAAGATGCGGCCTACTGGTAACAGGACAAAAAGACCCCGTGGAGCTTTACTGTACCTTGACACTGAAATTTATGTTTTGACTGTGTAGCATAGGTGGGAGGCGCAAGCCGACAAGTGTAATACCACTCTTTGAAACGTGAATTTCTTACCTGTCCCGACTGGACGTCGGGGGGGACACTGTCTGGGAGGCAGTTTAACTGGGGAGGTTGCTTGCTAAAGAGTACCGCAAGCGCGCAATGGTATCCTAATTCCGGATGGAAATCGGAATGATAGTGCAAGGGCATAAGGATGCCTGACTGTGAGACCTACGAGTCAAGCAGAGACGAAAGTCGGACCTAGTGATCCTCGTGTACTTCGTGGGAGGTACCGGGCTTATCGGATAAAAGCTACCCCGGGGATAACAGAGTAGTTGCACCTGAGCGTCCACAGCGACGGTGCAGTTCGCTACCTCGATAGAAAATACCCAAACATGTCGAGGAAATAAATTTGGCTTATAACGGAGAATACCTAAACTTGAACACTTTAGGCTAACACCGTGGGAAGTATTCCGTAGCACGTAAGTGCGAAGGATACCCCGTAGAGACTTGTGCTATTTATATAGCACAGATGACGACTAGATATCGTCATAATACGCCAACATGTACTAGATCATTTGTGGTTTATATAAATGAATAGTATTAAAGATATAGTCCAAACAATTAGTAATAATTGAGATCCATATACACCTTATCTAACATCTCATGTATTTTGGTCGGCTCAGCGCATCCTGGGGCTGGAGAAGGTCCCAAGGGTTGGTCTGTTCGCCCATTAAAGCGCTACGTGAGCTGGGTTCAGACCGTCGTGAGACAGGTCGGTCTCTATCCGTTACCAGCGTTGGAATTTTGAGGGGAGTTGCTCCTAGTACGAGAGGACCGGAGTGAGCCAACCCCTAGTGTTTCTGTTGTTGCCGTCAGGCGCATAGCAGAGTAGCTACGTTGGTCAATGATAACCGCTGAAAGCATCTAAGCGGGAAGCATACCCCAAGATGAGAATTCCTGTATGGCGCAAGCTGTACGAAGATCCCTGGAAGACAACCAGGTTATCGGCAGGAAGTGTACGCACAGCAATGTGTTTAGCTAACCTGTCCGCCAAATTAAAACCTTGGCGGCTCCCGATTTATCGGGGGATGTATGATCAAACGAGTAGTTTGATACTGCAATCTTACTCTTCACTATGTTAAAGTATAAAAAAGTTCTTTAATATTGGCGACAGAATTGTTCCGGTGATTGGAGCAGGGTGGCACCACCTCTTCCCATTCCGAACAGAGTCGTGAAACGCCCGAGCGCCGACGATAGTATATGGGCAACTGTATGCGAAAATAGGTCATTGCCGGGGCAATTGTGTCGCCAATATGGTTCAAAATTCCACCTTATAGGTATTTTGTTATGGTCTGTTATAGATTATGGTCATTGTAAAACGCTCGATTCGCTGTATAAGATTAACTGTTAATAATTAATATGTTCTCATTAAAGAACGGAGGTGAAAAGAAAATATGAAAAAATTACTTAAATCACTTATGGTGTTGGGCGTAGTAATTAGCACTGTCGCTGGTGCGACTGCCGCTTACTTTACGACTACCGTTACTGCCACTGACAACCAGATCACAACAGGTACACTGCTACTTGGTCTCGCCTCTTCGGCGCGCCATGATGTAGTCGCTGGTGACGGGTACTGGGTCGCACAAGATGTCGATGGAGTTGATACACCTATTTCTCCTTTTGAAGCTTGGATCAATGCTCAACCAGGAACATACCTAGCCTACAGTGACGAAGCTGGGACTGATACCGATGACGCTGGCAACACCAGTCGCTGGGTAGCCGTCGTCAACCGCGGTAGTCTTCCTGTTCAGTATCGAGCTGTGGCTGTTGGTGCCTGGACCATCCTTCCCAGAATTTCCTCTGACCCCGCCAATTGTGGTGGTCTAGGATCTGGTGATGCCTCACTCGTGCAAATCAGTAACATTCGTCGCTACGCCAATGGCGGAGCTGTTCCTGCTTGTTTGAGTCACGAAGAATGTCAAAATGTACGCAACTGGCTCACAGCCCTTGGCTACACTACGACTACCTCTTCTGCCACTGAAACAGGTCCAGTATCTGGATATTTTGACGAATCAGCCTCTGTCACTCTCCAGCCAAAAGAGTTCCAAATCTACCGCGTAGATTTGAACCTCGATTCTGCAACTGATAATTGTTATCAGGGTGCAACGTACGAGTATGATATGCAGGTTCAAGGTAAACAAGTCAACGCCCCATCCTTCTAATTCGTTGACACGGGCAAATCATCCAAGGCAACTTGGATGATCCCCCGTGAAAATGAAAATCGGTAAAATCTTACTCACACTTACTCAAGTCCTCTTGGTTGGAGGTCTTTTAGTTGTGGCCGTCCTAACCTTCGGCAGTAAAATTCCTTTTCTTTCTCGTCTTGGCATCAACTTTTTCTATGTCGTCTCCGGTTCCATGGAGCCGACCATTCCTACAGGTGCTCTAATCTATTCAGGTAAATATAAACTCGAAGAGCTCAAAAAAGACGATATCATCACTTTTAATCTCCGCGATGAAAAATCAGGCGCTGTCTCTATCGTTACTCACCGCATCGACAGTCTCGAGAAAGTCGAGGGGATGAAAGGGGACAAAAAGACGCTCACCTACAACATTATTACCAAAGGGGATGCCAACAACACGACTGATCCTCGCAATATTCCCCCTGGTAATATTATTGGTCTTTATCGTTGGTATCTCCCTTACCTTGGCTATGTCACAAGTTTTGCCCAAACAGTCAAAGGCTTTATCCTCCTGGTAATTTTGCCTGCTACCATCCTAATCATCTGGGAAATCATCGATCTAGTCCTATATTTCAAAAATTACTACGAAAAGAAATATAAAGCGAAAAATGAAAAATAATGTCTTGCGTATTATTAGATCGATCATCACTACAATCACTTTGTCTAGTTTGGTTTATGTAGCAGGCAGTACTATCCCCCAATTTTCTCTTGCCTACTTTGTCTCATCGCTTGCCGCTCCTTCAAACGCAATCACCACTCGCGATTGGACTCCACCCACAACCAGCATCTCTTTAGTTGGCATCTATAGTCGTCCCGTCGACTCGGGTTGGTATCAATCATATAGTGACGCCAGGCTGAAGATAGTCACCGAGGATCCCACAACCGACGTCATCCATTACCAAATTTTGGCAGGCAATGTTGGCTGTCCAGCCAATACAGACCCGCTTTATAGTGCTGGTCAACCCCACAATACTAATTTGAGTAGTGAGATCAATGCCCTTCTAGATGGTGTCTATACTCTTTGTTATTTTGGAACCGACCCAACAGGGAATATAGAGACAATTATTCATCCCCAGCTTCTCCAACTCGACACTACCGCTCCCACCTCTCCCATTTTTTGGGTTGAAGAAGACACAACTTCGGTCAAGCTCGATTGGAAATCAGTAGTAGGTGAGGGCGGATACGATCTTTATCGCTCTCTCGATAATATTACCTTCACATTATTAGCCGACACTGGTAATGTTCTTACTTATGTCGACTCGACTGTTCTAGCTAACTCAAATTACTATTACAAAGTTGTGTCATACGATCTGGCTGGCAATGATAGTGGAGTTGGCTTGGCAATTGGTCGCTACGCTGGGACCAAGGATATCGTGATCGACGACGATAGTATGAATATCGATTTGAGTAGTAGTGGTACTGTATCAAAAAGTGGTCCTTGGGGTGTATATCACGTCAACAACGCACCAGACAATATTTTGGCAAATGCAGTCGGCGGGGACAACTATAGTGCCCCCTCTGTTTATGCTGGTCAAACCTATACCTGGACGACAAATTCCGATCTCTATGGTTATTACGATGTTTATGTAGCCTACATCTGCGACTCGGTTCGTGGCACTGCCTCGTATGACGTCTACTCTGGTACAACTAAACTCAATTCTTCACCCATCCTCGTCAACCAATCAGCCCGCTCCGCCGATGGAACAACTCCTTGCGGATCCCAGAGTGACGTGCTCAACGAATCTCGCTGGCACAAACTAGGTAGTTTCCGCTTTACAGACAATGCTGAAGTAAGATTGGTCAGTGGTACAGGAAGCTACCAACTAGCAGACGCAGTCGGCTTTAGTAAAACGGCTGATTTGGAAGATCTTCGTATCACTACTTATAGTTGCCCAGTCGGTACCGCCAGCTCGCTCTCCGAAGCTAATAGACCAGACATAAACGGTAATTTCACCATTCCCGCAGGTTGCAACCCAGTCTCCGGGTACCGCTTTGGGCAAATTAGTCCCAATACTGCCTTCTCCGGTACAACCGGTAATGATGGTATTCTCAATGTCCCTGGGCTCACAAATTCTTCTACACTTTCAGTTGGCGTTCTAAATAGTACCAATGACGATATAGCTGGAGACAATGTTGTTATTGGCCTTATGTGTAGCGGTGGTACTACTCCCATTACCGACAACTATGATAATGTAACAATTCCTCCCGAAAATGCCGCATATTGTTCTGCTTATGTTCGCGGTCCAGTTGTCATCAATGAGTTTCTACCCAATCCAACCGGAGCAGATGATGCTCCAATGCCGGCAGGTGAGTGGATTGAGTTATATAACAACAGCAACTCGGCTGTAAATGTTGCTGGTTGGTGGCTATATGATGACACCAACACTCACGAGCTCGCCATTAATGCTAGCAATACCAATACAGGCAATACCATCATTCCTGCCAAGGGTTATCTGGTCGTCTATCGTAACGGCGATCCAGATTTCGCCCTAGACAATACGACTGCGGATACAGTGCGACTTTATGCAGGTACAATAGGGAGTGGTGCTCGCTACGTCGACTCGTACAGATATACCACTTTTAAGACAGTAGGCTTGTCCTATGCTCGCTTCCCTGACGGAACAGGGAATTTTATTGACCCCGATCCAACCCCAGGAGAGCCCAACGTAGCCACAACCAGTTCCCCCCTTGTTTACGACGAAGAAAATGTTGTTGTTGTTTTACCCACTACCACAATCGATTTTTCCTTAGAAGATCACATTCTAGGATTTAGTGTTTTTAACTTGGCTCCATACAAAAAATTTACTTATACTTTGACTTATCAGGCAGGAGAAATACAAGATGGCATCTTCGGTGAAGTTGTCTTGAGCGAAGGTCAAACTTCGTATGTTAAAAACGGCATTACCCTCGGCACTTGTTCTACTGGCGGAACTTGTGTGTATCTCCCTATTGTAAACAATTTCAATTTGAGTATTGATCTCGAAGACGCCCAAGGATTGCATACGATTATTGGAGCGACCGAATAATGAAAAAATTCTTATTATTCTTACTCGTCACTGTGTCACTGTGCCTGCCTGCCGGCAGGCAGGTCACTGTAGTTCGTGCCGCCGATCTCGACGTTTCCTGTACAGCCTCTGCCTGTACACCCGGATCTACTTCAGCTCTCTTTCCCTCTACGATAATTTGGTATCCAGGACTTTCGGTTTCCAAGGTAGTTTCACTCCAAAACAACTCTGGCGCCACCCATGATTTCAAATCAGATGTATTAAACACGAGCACTACCGGAGCCTTGAGCGGGGTAACCAACTTTGTCGTGACACGCAATTTCGATAGTGTTACGGTCTGGAGTGGTACGCTTGCCGAATTTTATACTGCCGGAGAGGTGACGCTCGAGTCGATCCCAGACGGCGCGACGCGTAGTTTTACCTATACCGCGAGCTTGCCTACCTCTCTCGGCAACGAATATCAAAACAAGTCGAACGCCTTTGATCTTCGTCTTGGTTTTTATGTGCCTCCTGCTTCACCCACTAGTAGTGGTGGATCCGTCGCTGGCGCTTCAACCTTTGTGTGTAACGATGAGAAGCCTGGCACCCCGACATTGCTTTCTGTCACACCTACCTCTCTCAACAGTGTGGTCCTCACTTGGACGTCAGTTAGTCCTGTCACTTATTATCTAGTAGCCTATGGCACCTCCCCGGGGGTTATGCAGTATGGCAACCCCAATGTGGGTGGACCTGGGACAACCTCCACAACTGTTTCTGGACTCTCGGGTGGTACTACTTATTACTTTAGAGTCCGTGCAGGTAATGGCTGTGCGACAGGTGAGTTTTCCAACGAACTATCGGTTAGACCAACAGGTGGATATATTGCAGGTCCAGCAGAAGGATTTGTCGAAAATGTTTTAGGTGAAAATACCGAGGTTACCGTGCCGTCTCCTTCTCCAGAGACAGTCCCTGGTTCTACCCTGGGCATTGAAGATAATTTGCCAGTTTGTGGCAACTGCCGTATCTGGCCATATCTTCTCGTTCTTACCATTCTGACAGTCGGGTATTGCCTCACGAAGCGTTCATACCTTGTGGGTCTTATCCTCCCTATCTTGACCTATCTGGTTTACCTCTGGTTGTCTCACTCATGCGTTAGCCCTGCCATTCCTTGGTGGTGTCGTTATCTTTGGCTCATTCTCTTGATCGAGTATGGTTTTTTGATTTGGATCTTTTCACGCTTCGTAAAACGCACCAATATTCACTAGACTTCTGACTACAGTTGTGACCATAATGGAGGTATGTCACTCTCTAGCAAGCTCCGTCATTGGTTTACGCCCCATCACACCAACAATTTCCGAGCTCGCCTCCTCCACAACTCGGGTATTTTTGCCGTCCTTGCCCTTATTCTCGCTGGTAATCTTTTTCTTCGACTCCTGGACAGTACTAATCTGCACATCTTGGGCTTTACCTCCTCCGTCACAATTGACGAGGTAGTCAGAGCCACCAACGAAGAAAGAGTTGCCCAGGGTTTGAGCACTCTCTCCTATAACGAAAAACTGGCTGACGCGGCCCGTCGTAAGGCCGCCAACATGTTTGCCGAAAACTACTGGGCCCACGACTCCCCGGGTGGCAAATCCCCTTGGGTTTGGTTTAAAGAAGCTGGCTACAGTTATGTTTATGCCGGGGAGAATCTGGCCAAAGACTTTGGCGACACCTCCCGCATGATGTCTGCCTGGATGGCCTCTCCCACCCACAAAAAAAATATCATCAATCCCCAATATACCGAAATCGGTCTTGCCGTCGTCCCTGGTACCCTCCAAGGGCAAGAGACCGTCCTAGTGGTTCAGTTGTTTGGTACGAGCCAGGGTGGATTCGTCCCTCAAGTAGCTTCCGCGGCCACTGCCACCGTAGCCGAGATCAAGGAACCCGTGCCCTCGCCAACCCAACCACTGCACATCGAGAGCGAAAGCTCCCGAGAAATGCCTCCAGATGCGAAGCAATCTGGGAGACCCCGCTACAATCAATTTAACCTGGCTCGTGCCTTAAACCTAGGCACTACCGCGCTCTTTATTCTCGCGCTCGTCCTCGACCTCCTGATCGCGGAGTCTCGGGTCTTAACTCGCCGAGTAGGGAACAACTGGGCTCATATCATCTTTATTAACTTTATTTTATTGGCGACCACCATCGTCAATGCGGGGAAGATTTTATGATCTCTCATAAAAGTGATTACACTTTGCTTGCTCTCTTGGCTGTTGCCTATCTTGTCTCTGTTTTTTACTATCAGTCTACCCCACAATATCTCCTCTTCGCGACCATTATCTTTGCAACTTTGTACTTTATCTGGGGCATTT
This sequence comes from bacterium, assembly GCA_043809365.1. GTDB lineage: Bacteria > Patescibacteriota > Microgenomatia > UBA1400 > UBA12108 > CAJAUT01. The sequence goes on along the minus strand of JAZDDW010000026.1, from coordinate 9,276 downwards.
TTCATCATCTCCACACCAACTCTTTTCACGCCCGTGTTGTGCTAGAATATCTGCTGGTAGCCCTTTTAGGGCTTGTCATTGTTAGTACTTTATTGATCTAGGAGGTCGGGCATGAAAGGCGTTATCTTGGCCGGTGGCAAGGGAACCAGACTATATCCGCTCACCCATGTCACCAATAAACATTTGCTACCGATCTATAACCAACCCATGATCTATTACCCGATCCAGACTTTAGTCGGTGCTGGTATCACCGAAATTCTTATTGTCACCGGGGATATCCACGCCGGACACTTTATCAATGTTATCAAAAATGGTAAAGAACTGGGTCTGACTCACGTCGGATACGCTTATCAAGAGGGTGGCTCATCTGGTATTGCCGACGCTCTCAAGTATGCGCAAGACTTTGCCGATGGGGAGCCGATTGCCGTTATTTTGGGCGACAACACGACCGATGCCGATATCTCGCAGGCTGTCAAAAATTTTGATGGTGGTGCCATGGTCTTCCTCAAAGAAGTTCCCGACCCCGAGCGCTTTGGTATTGCCCGTCTCAATCGTGCTAATCCCCAAATCATTGACGAAATTATCGAAAAGCCAGCTCATCCCCCCAGTAACCTCGCCGTTACAGGGCTATATTTCTACGATTCTACCGTCTTTGATAAAATTCGGACGCTCCAGCCCTCTCCTCGCGGTGAACTAGAAGTTACTGACCTCAATAACGCCTATATTAAAGAAGGCCAGCTCAAATGGACCAAGCTCGAGGGCTTTTGGTCTGATGCCGGGACATTCGATTCTCTTTTCCGTGCCAACGCTTACTGGGCTCAAAAAAAACTCACTTGACTTTACCCATAGAATATCCGAAGATAGGGTTATGCAGCCCTTAGCCGATCTCCTTCGTCCCACCAATCTGTCCGATTTTATTGGTCAAACTCACCTAGTAGGGGAGGGGGCTCCCTTGCGTCGCACCGTGGAAACGGGCACTCTTCACTCGATGATCTTTTGGGGACCTCCAGGATGTGGTAAAACAACCCTAGCCAAAATAATCGCCAGTTCGGTCGGGGCTGACTTTCACTACCTCTCCGCCGTCTCCGCCAAAAAAGAAGATATCAAAGCCATTGTTACTTTAAGGGTCCGACCCTCAAAGTCGGATGACAAGGACTTTAAGGGTCGGACCCTCCAACACAAGCCCACTATTCTATTTTTGGACGAGATTCACCGTTTCAACAAAGCTCAACAAGACTATCTCCTGCCCTACGTAGAAAACGGAATCCTAACCCTGATTGGTGCCACCACCGAAAACCCTAGCTTCGAAGTCATTGGCCCCTTACAATCCCGTTGTCAGGTCTACGTTCTCAAAAGCTTGACCGTCGAAGATCTACAGAAAATTATTCAGCAAGGAGCCAAAACTCTCCAGGTCAAAGTAGCCAAGGATGCTGCCGAATTTTTGGCAACATTCGCCAGTGGTGACGGTAGAAAAGCTCTCAATGTCTTAGAAACAGCTGCTGGACTCTACAAAAAGATCACTCTCGACAATCTCAAATCCACACTACGCTCGCCTTATTTACGCTATGACCAGGCCGGGGATGAACACTACGATACTATCTCTGCCTTCATTAAATCCATGCGCGCTAGTCAGACCAATGCAGCTCTTTATTATCTCGCCCGTATGGTAGGGGCAGGTGAAGATCCGCTTTTTATCGCTCGCCGGATGGTGATTTTTGCCTCGGAAGATATCGGGGTCGCAGTCCCGACTGCTCTAGTTGTGGCCAATGCGGTCTTTCGTGCCGTGGAGACGATAGGCTACCCAGAATGTGGGATCAATTTGGCCCACGGGGTCGTCTATCTCTGTCAGTGTCAGAAAAACCGTTCCGCCTACGATGCTTTCCGTAGTGCCCAGGAAGATGTGGTGACTTACGGCAATCTCGAGATCCCCTTAAAGATCCGCAATGCCCCGACCAAGCTCATGAAAGATCTCGACTACAGCAAAGGCTACTCACGCTACGACGAAGATAGCTACCTACCCGATAAACTAAAAAACAAAAAATACTTTACACCATAATATGCCGCAAAAAATCATCATCGTCCGCCACGGTGAAACAAAGGACAACGTCGAGCGACGGCTCCAAGGCTGGGCCGATACGCCGCTAAATGAGCTAGGAATACTCCAGGCTCAAAAGGTGGCCGAAAGACTAGCCAAAGAACTCATTCACGCCGTTTATTCCTCTGACTTAGTCCGCGCCCACAAAACCGCTTTCATTATCGCCGAGGAACTTGGTCTCCAGGCGATCAAAGATCTCTCGCTTCGTGAACACAAAATGGGTATCTTCGAGGGATGGCAGTGGGAAAAAGAACCAGACCCAGTGAGGGAACAACTTTGGGTAGAAAGGACAGCAGCCATCGCTCGGGACATCCACTGGAAGACTATAGGGACAGAATCGCTCGCCGAGTTCACCACTCGTGTCCGTAAATTCACTCGTACCATAGAACATAAACACAAAAACGACAATGTTTTGCTCGTGGCCCATGGTGGCACGATCAACCGAATCATGGAAATCTATGGTTTCAAAAAACCAAGTGAAGAATATTTCGGCTACCTCAACACTTCCGTCACCATTCTCACAAAAACTAAAACTAGTTACGAGCTCTTACTCCACAACGACACCTCCCACCTATGAAGAATCTCACTCCACTCACCCGCATTAAAAAACATTTTGCCAAACAAGATCCCAAAATACTGGCCGTGCTCGAAACGATCGATATCTCGCAGTGGTTTGAGGATAAAAATAATGATGATCATTTCTTTAACCTCACCCGCGAAATTATCTCTCAGCAACTGGCAGGCAAGGCCGCGAGTGCCATCTTCTCTCGGTTTGAAAAACTGGTTGGAGGAAAAGTTAAGCCAGAAAAAGTCGTGAACTTTCCTGACCAAGCCTTCCGTGACGTTGGTCTTTCCTGGGCCAAAGCCAAATACGTTAAAGATCTCGCGGCCAAAGTCATTAATAAAGAAGTGATCCTGAGCAGTCTCGATACTTTAGACGACGAAAAAGTGATTGCAGAATTGACCAAAGTGAGGGGGATTGGTCGTTGGACAGCCGAGATGTTTCTCCTTTTCACCCTCCATCGCGAAGATATTTTCTCCCTCGGTGATCTCGGACTCCGCAAAGGTTTTGCTAAACTATACTGTCTCACCTCACCCACCGATCAACAAATAGTTAGGATTGTCTCTCGTTGGTCACCCTACAAATCCTACGGCAGTATTGCTCTTTGGCACTATCTAGACAATCATTAACTTGTTACAATTCAAAAATCTATGTCCAAATATTGTTCCTTCTGGCTCGAAGTAGCCCTAATCTTGGTGCTCCCTATCATCCTCTTTAGCATTAATCCCTCTTTCTTCGCGCTGCGCCACGTTGTGATGGGTCTTGGCGGTCTCTACTGTAGTTATCGCCTATTTCGTGCAAAAGCTACGCTCTCTAGTTTAGGAATTCGCCAGACCAATTTTCTTCATGCAGTCAAAGATCTCGCTCTTCCCTCTTTCATTTTTGTCGGCATCTCTTTGCTGATTTTTTTCCTTCTTCCCATCCATTATCTTAAAATCATCGTTGGTTATGACCCGCTTATCGTTCAGTCATTTACCAGACGGATAACAGCCTACATCTTCCTCTCTACCCCCATTCAAGAGCTCATCTTCCGCGGCTATGTCACTTGGCGCATCCAAAAGGTTTATCAGAGTCCTCGCTTGATTCAGCTACTCTCAGTAACGATTTTTGTATTTGTGCATCTGCCTTTCTTTAGTCCTCTCTTATTGCTGATTACCTTGTTCATGGGTTTAACCTATTTCACCAATTATCAAAAATATCAAAATATATTTGCTCCCATCCTCTCGCACGCCTTCGTCGGTGCCTGCATCTTGATTATCCGCAACGCTTGGTTTCCCTACGTCTAATTTGTGCTATACTCATCCATAGTCATATATTAAATAGGAGATTTTCTATGTCGAAAAAAGCCAAAACCAAAAAAGTAACTAAGCAAACCATTATTACCCAAGATCTTCCTATCCTTCCCACCCCAGTTACCTCACCAGCCAAAAAATTGATGAATCCCAAACTCTTGCGTGCTGCACTCATTCTTGTGTTAATTGCGCTTCTGACTTACAAGGTGGGTCCCTGGCTAGTTCCTTCAATTGTTAACAATAAATTAGTTACGCGTTTCGCGCTGTGGTCACGCCTCGAGAAAACTTATGGTACCCAAACTCTGGACGATCTTGTCAATGAGAAGATCTTGGATGGCGCTATCGCCAAAGCCGGCATCAAAGTCGAGCAGAAGAAGATCGACGACCAGATAGCCAATCTGGAAACTCAATTTAAGGACGCAGGTGGATTAGATGAGGCTCTCAAACAACGGGGGCTTACTCGCTCTGATCTAGATAAACAAGTCAAGACTCAACTCGAGGTAGAAGAGCTCTTGGCTGACAAAATCACCATTTCCGACGAAGAGATCCAACAAAACTTCTCTGATAATGAGAAAACTCTCTATGCGGACAAAAAAATCGAAGAAGTCAAAGCAACAATCATCACCTCTCTCAAAGAAACCAAGTTGCGTGACGCTTTCCTCTCTTGGTTCGCCGAAGTCAAAAAGACCGCCAAGGTCAAATCGTTCGGTCTATAATTGAGACATGTTGGTCATCTATAGCGCTCTTTGCTTTATCGCTCTTATCGTGGTCCTCTCGGCTCTACGTACTCGTTTTGTCTTTGAGCTCTCAGGCACCAGCCTCTTGTTATTTGGGACTCCTCGTCCAGGGATTATTTTCTATAGCGTCTTGGTATTACCTGGCACAGTTGTCCACGAGCTCTCTCATTGGTTAGTTGCCGAAATCTTGCAAGTTAGAACTGGCGAGATCGTGGTTCTCCCTGAGCTGAGGGGTCAAGGCAAGGAAGAACGCTTGGGATCAGTCCAGACAGAAAGAACCGATCCTTTTCGTGGATTTTTGATTGGGATGGCTCCTCTTATCACCGGGCTTCTGATCCTACTGACCCTCGGCAGACTCTTTAGCACAGGATGGATTGAGCATTGGGTTTGGTGGCAACTCGCTCTCATCATCTATGGCATTATTGTGATGGGGGACAGTATGCTCATCTCTGCCTCCGATCGCCGCACCTGGCCATTGATGCTTATTTTCTTTTCTCTCATAATCTTCTTAATCTATCAGTATTTTCCTGCATTGATCACTAACCATTATTCATCAATCATCAAGATTCTGACCCCCCTCAATCAAATTTTGGGGGTGACTGTAGTAGCTAATCTTGTTATGATAGGGGGATCGTACGGCGCAAGACGCCTAACCGAAAGATTGACAAGAAAACGTATAATGCAAAAGAAAGGAAAATCTTTATGAAACTCATGGTCGCAGGCGGAGCGGGATTTATTGGGAGTAACTTTATTCACTATATGCTCTTAGAACACCCAGACTACGAAATCATCAACTACGACAAGCTGACCTATGCTGGCAATCTGGATAATCTCCAAGATATCGCGAGTAATCCCCACTACCACTTTGAACAGGGCGATATTACTGACTTGCTTAGACTAAACGAAGTTATTCAAAAGTATGGGATTACCCATCTCATCAACTTTGCCGCCGAAACCCATGTTGATCGCTCAATCCATGGCGGGATCAAAGATTTTGTGCTCACCAATAGCCTGGGGGTCCAGATGCTCCTCGACGCCGTTCGCGTTAATAGAGTTGAGCGCATGGTCAACGTCTCAACCGACGAGGTCTATGGCGCCTTGGGCTTAGACGAGAATCGCAAATTTACCGAAGATACTCCCGTAATGCCCAACATGCCCTACGCCGCCGCCAAGGCTGGGGGAGACCTGATGTGCCACGCTTATTGGATTACCCACAAAGTTCCCGTGATCGTCACCCACTGTTCCAACAATTATGGTCCCTACCAATACCCAGAGAAGCTCATTCCCTTTTTTATCTTCAAAGCCATGAAAGACGAGTCTGTCCCAGTCTACGGTGACGGTCTCAACGTCCGCGACTGGATCCATGCCCTAGATCACTCCTCTGCTCTCGATCTCTTACTTCACAAAGGCAGTGTCGGCGAGGTCTACAACATCGGCGTGGATAACGAGAGGAATAACCTCGAGATTACCAAAATGGTGCTCAAAATCTTAGGTAAACCAGAGAGTCTCATCACCTATGTGGCTGACCGGCCCGGTCACGACCGCCGCTACGCCATCGACGCCAGCAAGATCATGGCGCTTGGGTGGGTTCCCAAATATAGCCGTGATATGTTTGAGACTGGACTTAGTGAAACCGTGCAGTGGTACCTGGACAATACCGCCTGGGTAGACAAGATCCGCACTCGCATGTCCGAGATTAATCAACATATCAAAGGATAAACATGGATCGCAGATATAAACTCTTTACCCTCAAAAACATTCAAGCCCCCAATTTTTTGCTGACGGCGCTGGAGCTCAAAGATTATATTGATTTCGAGGTCAAGCGAGTTTACTTTATCAGTTCGCCGATCAACGAATGCAAAACCGGCAATCACGCCCATCGCCAGGATGAAGATGAGCTTTTTATCCAAATCCAAGGTGAAAGTATTATCTGTATTGACGACGGCTCGGGCATAGAGGAGATCAAGTTGGATGGCCCTCAAAAGGCGATTTTGGTCCCGCACCTGGTCTGGCACGGCTTCAAAAATCTCTCTCCCGACTGTATCATTCTAGCTCTCACTAGCACCAACTATGACACCTCTCGTCAAGATTATTGCGAAAACTATGAAGAGTTTCAAAAACTATGCGTACAATCTTAGCTACGGGTGCCACCGGACTCATCGGATCCCGTTTCATTGAGTTGTATAGTGATAAATATGAGATATTGAATCTCGATTTAACGACCGGTGTAGATATCACTGATTTATCCTCTCTCGAGTCGTATATCCGCTCTCACCCCGCCGACTCGCTCATCCACCTAGCAGCCTTTACCGATACTAACCGGGCTTTTGCTGAATCAGGGGACAAGAATGGACTTTGTTACAAAGTAAATGTTGTAGGCACCAAGAATATCGTCGATATCTGTCGCAAACTGGGGATCCACTTGATTCACGTCTCTACCGATTTTGTCTTTGATGGTAAGAATCCACCAGCTGGCGGATACACCGAAGATGATCCTGTAAGTCCCATCGAGTGGTACGGGGAAACCAAAGTCATGGCAGAAAAGCTCGTCATGGAGAGCGAGTCTAGCCGGACTATTGTGCGCTTGGCCTACCCCTATCGCGCGACTTATGACCTCAAACCCGACCTTATCCAGAAAATCCGCGTTGGACTCGAATCGGGCCAACTCTCTCCCCAGTTTACCGACACCGTAATTACCCCGACTTTTATTGATGACATTTCCCAAGCTTTCGCCAAAATTATCGAACTCAAACCTCAAGGTATTTTCCACATTGTGGGGAGCGACTCGCTCTCTCCCTATGATCTAGCCAGGAAGGTTGCACTCGCCTACGGTTTTGACCCCAGCGTGGTGAAAGAGGGGAGCCTCACAGAGTATCTCAAGTCGGCCACACGTCCTTTTGCCCGTACGGTCGTCATGTCCAACATCAAAGCTAGTCAAACCCTGGGTCTCCACTTTGCGAGTCTGGACGAAGGACTAGTCGAGATAAAAAAACAACAAGGTCTATGAAACATACTTTTTATCTTATCCTGATTTGTATCATAGGCTTGCTTCTATATCTGAAATTTATTTTGTAAATCTGGTCTTCGCTTTTGGGTTCTCTTTCGAGCTTGCGCTTTGCGCCACTGGTCAATTTCCTTGTGATTGCCCCCCAGCAAAATCTCTGGTACTTTTTTCCCTGCGTATTCTATCGGTCTAGTATAGTGGGGGTACTCAAGCATCCCCTCCGAATGTGACTCGTCTTGACTAGAGGTATCATCTCCCAATACTCCTGGTAGTAGTCGTGCCACCGAATCGGCGACAATCATTGCTGGAAGCTCGCCTCCGGTGAGCACATAGTCCCCAATCGACAATTCCAGATCTACATAATCTCTGATTCTCTCATCAAATCCTTCGTAGTGCCCGCACAGGAGAATCAGATTATCTTCTCTTGCCAGTTCCCTCGCCATTTTCTGAGTGTAAACTATCCCCTGTGGCGTTAACAAGATTGTTTTAATTTGAGAATTTGTCCCTTGAGATTTGAGATTTGTTTTGACGTCATTCAAAGCATTCAATAAGACGTCAAATCGTAGTACCATCCCCGGTCCTCCGCCATAGGGATGATCGTCCACCGATTTGTATTTATCGCTTGCCCAGTCTCGCAGATTATAGGTATTAAGCTCTATTTTCCCACTCCCTATCGCTCTACCCACAATACTGTGAGTCTTTAGTCCTTCAAACAATTCCGGGAAAAGGGTAATGATATTTATTCTCATAATGGGCTGCGAATTTTTAGTAATCTCGGGTTGGTCACTTTAGTATACAACTGAGTGGTGGTAATCGAAGCATGTCCCAAAAGTTGTTGGATGTACCTCACATCCACTCCATTTTCCAGGAGATGAGTAGCGAAACTATGGCGCAGACTATGAAACGTTGCTTTTTTTACTATCCCCGCGATCTTTAGCGATCTCGTAAATACTGCCTGTGCCGTCCTTACAGTCAGCTTGCCCCCTCGCTCACTTTCAAAGAGGTAATCATTACTCGTCTTCCCCACCAATGCTTTATTTAACTCATCGCGCAACTTCTCGGGGATAATACTTACTCGCTCTTTTCCTCCCTTGGTCTCCCTCACTCTCAAGTAGAGTTCATCCACATCAAGATCACTCGCTTTAAGATTGATGACTTCGCTCACTCGCAGGCCCGCCCCATAAGCAAGCGCCATCATTAGTCGATGTTTTATGTTTTGCGTAACCTCCAATATCCTGCCTATTTCGCTCCTGGTCAGCACAACTGGTAGTCTCTTATGTCGCTTGGCATAGGGGAATGGCAAATTCCACGGTCTCTGTAATATCTTAGTCACGTACAATTTGTAGGCAGCATGATACTGGTTTATGGTAAAGGTTGATCTTTGTTTGCGCGCCAACTTATCCAAGAATTGCAGCAAGTCTTGATCGCCGATCTGAAGTACGCACCTCGAATACGCCTCAATTGTCCGGTAGCTATACCCCGTCACCCTCATATATTGTTGTAGTCGATCTATCTCCATGCTAGAATTATACTATTAAACAACAAATCGTGTGTTTATGTGAAAACTCTTCACATAAACACTAGTT
>JAZDDW010000025.1:0-17264 GCA_043809365.1 bacterium | reverse complement strand
CCTGGGAGGTGGCGGTACCATCGTTCACAATAAAATTAGCGTGGACGTCGCTGACGACTGCTCCCCCGACCCTCTCGCCCTTGAGCCCTGCCTGGTCGATCAAGTAACCGGCGCTAGCGGTGGAGAGACCGAGACGCATTTTGTCGGCGAGGGGAATGTTTTTGAACATACAACCCGAGCTCGGGATGCCCAGAGGCTGGGTAGAACTACGGCGAATGACTGCGGCATTGGCTACCTCCCAGAGCGCGGCTTTGTCGCCCTGCTTGAGGAGAAATGAGGCCGAGAGAATGGTCTCATGTGTTTTGTGAAAAATGCTGTAGTCGTAGTCAAGGTGGAGATCTTGGGGCGTGTATTTGGCCCGCACACCATCGGAGTTTAAGTATTCGACCTCGACGATGTGGTCGCCCCAGAGTTTGCCCAAGTGATGGCTATTGTTGTAGACAGCTCCGCCGACAGATCCCGGCAGACCCAACATCTCCTCTAGTCCGGACAAACCTTGGTCGAGAGAGTAGCGAATGAGCTGGTTGGCGGGGACCCCGGAGTCGGCCTGGATGATGGCTTCTTTGAGATCTAATTTACCTTTTTCGACTCCCCCAGCAAAACCTTTGAGTTGGATATTGCCTGTTTTGTTTTTGATAACGAGACCGCGAAAACCAGCGTCGGTCACGAGGATGTTACTGCCCCCGCCGATTACAAGGTTCGTAACTTTGTAAAGAATGGCGGACTGGACAGCCAAAACCAACTCATCGAGTGTTTTGGCTTCGTAAAATAAATCGGCCGGACCGCCGAGCTTGAAGTAGGTGTGTTTGGAGAGGGGTTCATTGAGTTTGACCCTATTTTCTCCGAGAGCATAGATGAGGAGAGAGTAGTTCATAAGTACAGTTTAAATTGTTCGTGAAGTTTATATACAAATCCAGCACCCATGGTCAGAATTAAATCACCGGGGCGAGAGGTGGCCCAGATAGCGGTAGCGGCGTTCTCCCAAGTTAGGGCGGTAGCCCCAGGGATCATCGCGGCAAATGATGCGGGTGTAATAGTGTGAGATTGACCTTTTTCCCGTGCAGATTCGAAGATGGGCATAATAAAAGCGCAATCAGCAAGAGCAAGGGCACGAGCAAACTCTGGCAGTAAGGCCTGCGTACGGGAATAGGTATGAGACTCGAAAACCAGAAGAAGGCGGTTTGATGGGAAATGTTCTTTAAAAGACTGAACGGTCAGCGCAATTTCGCGGGGATGATGACCGTAGTCGTCATAAAGGAGACGGCCAGCCACTTCCCCGTGAAATTCCTGTCGGCGGCCTGCGCCGCGATAGCTCTGAATGGCTGTGAGCGCTTGATCAGCCGACAAACCGACGGCTTGGGCGGCGAGCACGGCGGCGACTGCATCAAGCCGGTTTTGGTCACCAAAGACAGATAAGTTGAGTTGGGCGTAGAGGGGATGACTGGAATCGTAGGTAACTATTTTGCATTTAGGGGTTGATCCTCTAAGTATTTCTGCGGTCAAAGGGTCATCTGGGTTGCAAATCCAGGTACCACCAGCGGGAATACTTTTAATCAAATTGGTGAACGCGGCGAGGGTAGCAGACTCGTCTTGGTAAATGTCGGGATGGTCGTGAATGATGTTGGTGGTAATGAGAACCCGCGGGGTAATAAGCGAAAATTTGGGGCGAGAATCGGTTTTGCTGATCGCGTACTCATCGGCTTCGACGATATAGAGAGGGTCATTCCCGCAGTGTCCAGGGGCAGATAGACCAGCGATTGAGCTCGTGCCAACATAGTAGCCGACATCACGACCGACGGAGTGAAACAGAGCGGCGAGCATGGCACTAGTTGTAGTTTTGCCGCCTACTCCTGCGATCGCGATAACCTTGCGATCTTGGACAAACTCTGCAAGTGTCTCTGCTAAAGATAAAGTTCTAATTTTGGTGACTGGTCGGGTATAGGCGGCGGAGTAGACAATGAGATCGATTCCCTCGGGGAGGGGGTCACTTAGGGGACGGACCTCTAAGTGCCGAGAGGCAAGGATTTCGTCTGTAATAAATGATTCACTTGTGTCGCTGCCAGACACTAACCAACCAGCGTCTTGCATGGCGAGAGCAAGACTAGTCATTCCCACCCCTTTGATGCCGATGAAAAAAACATGTTTAGAGTTCATAGATAGCTTTGGCAAGTAAGGTAGGATCATGACGAGCCATACTGCGAACAAGCTTGTCACCTTTTTGGCGGGGAGGAGCGTGATGGGACAACAATTTGGTGCGAATAATCTGGGCTCGATGCCAAGTGGATTCTAGATCGTCTTCGACCAGGCTCGAGCCTTCGGCAAGATATTTTTTGAGAATCGTAGAGCTCAGGGAGAGATCGGAGTTGATCAAAATGAAGTCGAGCCGATCGGGACTCAGATATTGAGAGAGGTCAGCGAGAAAATCGCTGGCACGGTACCCATAGGTTTCGCCGGTACGGTTCATGAGGTTCATGATAAAAACAAGCTTGGCGTGACTCCCCTCGATAGCCTCCCTGACTCCCCGAACGATCAAATTGGCAACGGTATTGGTGTAGAGATCGCCCGGTCCGAGGATGATTACGTCGGCAGAGATGATGGCTTTTTTGGCGAGTTCGTCAATCTTGATTTGGGGGATTGAACGCAAATTAACGATACGTTGCTTGGCAACTTTGGGGTTGCTCATGTCGATATAATGCTCGCCCAACACCTCGGTGCCATCCTGGTAGGTAGCTACAAGAGAGGTGTGCTCGTAGCTGACCGGCAAGACGTGACCACGGACCCCCAAAAGCTCGCAAGTTTGAGCGATGGCATCTTGCTGCGATCCGACAATATCTGCGACTGCCGCCATAAAGAGGTTGCCAAAAGTCATGCCCGAGATTCCCGTACCCTGGTAAAAACGATACTCAAAGAGGCGACGCAGGAGAGTGGTGTCTTGAGACAGCGCGATGACACTTTGGCGGATGCCGCTTGTAGGCAGAAGACCAAATTCGTCCCGCAAGACCTTGTTACTACCCCCATCATCGGCCATGGTAACGACGGCAGAAATATCAAGGTTCTTGTATTCTTTGAGACCGGTGAGGAGAGTAAAGGTCCCTGTTCCCCCACCAATGGCGACAACCTGACTATTTTTTGTCATGGGCATATAGTACCTCCGTGCCAATAATCGAGTCCGGCTGGGTCACAGTACCGGGCATGAGTGAGGCATGAATCCCAGTCTTGGTCCCGTGGGCAAGAATAGCGCCAAATTTGCGCCGTCCTGAATCGATTCGGCCTGAGGGTAGATTGAGCATGACTGTACGATTGTCAAAGCGGAGATTGGCGGTGATGGTTCCGGCAGCCAGGTTGATTTGGCCTTCGAGGATACTATCACCCACATAGGAAGTATGGCACTTGGTGTGGGGACCGACATAACTGCGAGCAACTTCAGTGTTGTAGCCAATTTCGCAACCCTCTTCGATACAGGACTCTCGAATTAGTGCCCCGTTTCCGACTACCGTATTGTCCCCGATATAGGCGGGACCTTTGATAACCGCATTTTCAAAAACCCTCACATTCCGGCCGATTTGGACTTGGCCGAGGATGGTCGCATTGGAGGCGATTGCGGCAGTGGGGTCGATACCAGGAGTCAAATAGTGCGTCAAAAAGACTTCCATAACATCTAGGACGCGAGGCGCGTACTTGAGGGAGGAGTGAATACCAGCAACTTCGACCATTTTGCTTTTACCATCACCCATCAGTTTGGACAAAGCCACCTCATAGACATCATCGGATGTGGACTGTGTTGACTCTAGAGATTGGATGATTGTTTGAGCCACGGGATAGTAATCTAAAACTAGCTTGAGGTAGGGACTGGGCATATTGTCTGATCCAGGTTTTTCGATTATTTTTGTGGGATGATTGTGGGTGTCAAAGACAAAATAACCCCCGTGTTTGTACTCACTTACTTTTCTCCCTCCCAATAAAATTGAGGATGGATGTTGAGTAATTGCGGTCATAAAAGTTGAGTAGACCTGAGGATCTTGAATGGTAATTGCGTCGACAATTAACACCGGGGAACTAGAATCAAGATGGTTTTTGGCGGAAATGACGGCGTCGGCCATACCGAGAGACTTGGATTGAACTATCGTCTGGGCTGAATACTGCCTAGCGATGACTTTGATCTCTTGCTCGACTGAGGGATGAGCGACAATGAGGGTTGTTTGGGCCTTGAATATGGTGAGATTGTTGAGGATATGCGAGAGGATTGGTTGGCCCAAAAAGGGAAAGACACTCTTGTGAGTGACGAGAGGTTGCATGCGTTTGCCAGATCCACCGGCGATAATAAGAATCTGCATAGTAACTCCTATAATTCTTTGAACAACCCATCTAATTGACTAATTGAGTCGACTGTGTGGGTGGGCGAAAATGAAGAGTGTGACTGGTATGGCCCTCCAGTTAACCAAACTGTTTTTAGAGTTGGGATGGCGATGCTAAATTGAGACAAGGTTGACAATTTGTCGTCAATCATCCAAGTTTCTGTATCTTGATATATCTTGGCAATTTCTTGAATCATTTTTTGGTCCAGTTGTTCGTAGATGTGGTAGTTGTCAATTAATTGATCAAGGATACTAAGCTTGATCGGTTGATATATCAAGTCGCCATAAGCAAGAATAACTCTGTTCACTTTCTCCTCGAGACTTGTGAGTAATTCTCTAACACCAAATTTTATGTAATCTGAGAACGGAAGCGTATATAGGAGTCGTTTAAAGGTGGAGCCACCGTCTTCTACCCGATATTCAGTTGCAAGTAACTCCCCCAGCTCGGGCATTGAAACCCATTTATTCTTGAGCTTATGGTCACGATAGACCTTCCAGAATGCAGATTTAACTTCTTCGTCAGTCAAATTGGAGCTGAAGACATTTTTGATTGTGTAAAGTACTTTTGTTTCGATAGCTCCTTTGAGCTTGTCCGTTGATAGCAGGGTATCGTCTAGATCAAATAGGATATTTTTCTTGTTTTTGACTTCGACATGAAGCAAATCGAGCATCTGATTGTTGGCAATCGACAACTGCTCTTGGGTATTAACTCCTTTCCATTCGTTCTGATCGGTTAAATTGAAAACATTGATAGTTTTGTTTTCATCGCAGGCTACCTTAATTGCGTCGACGATATATAACTCGCCACTTTGACTTGGTTTAATTTTGGCCAGAGTTTTCCTGATCCAGTCGACATTAAATACATAAAATCCTATGACCACTTCTTTGATCGCTTTTTCTGCTGTCGTGGCGTCGACTTCTTCGCGGATGGCAATTACTTTATTTTGATTATTCCTTATAACTCTCCCAAGTCCGAGTGGTTGCTCAACTTTGACAGTCACCATCGTAATTACTGCACTTGATGATTGATGTGAAGTAATGACTTTGGCAATAGTTTGAGGTGAATAAAAACTAGAATCGTCACCATTTACCAGCATAATGGTATTGATATCGGGGGGGATTTCTTTGAGCGCGCAGTGGACAGCGTGACCGGTACCAAGCGGGCTTGGTTGATACACGAAGTAAGCGCGGCGATTAATACTGGCCTGGACATCTTCGGATCGATACCCAGTGACGACATAAATATCCTCGATCCCTACTTCCTTAATAGTGTTGAGAATGTAACTAATCATCGGCTTTCCGGCGAGAGGATAGAGTACTTTTGGCAAATGAGGGCCAATTCTTTTACCTTCACCTGCAGCTAAAATTACTGCACTTATTTTTTGTAATTTACTGATTGCCATAGTTTGTATTACACGCTATTTTTGATTTAGTGCAAGAATAAAGGTTGCATGTTCGGACCAAGGAGTCTCCGAGTAGCCATCGAGGTTCATGGATTCTTCGTGACCTTTACCACAACTGATTACCCAGTCTCCACGACGGGCGAGGCGATTGATCGCGAGATCTATAGCTTTTGCGCGATCGAGCTCTATGGTCACATTTTTGCGCTTGGAGTTGGGAATACCAGAGAGGATGTCCTTGGCAATACGCTGAGCACTTTCAAGGCGCGGATCTTCTGACGTCAAAACTATTTGGTCGGCGAGCTCGGCGGCAACTGCTCCCATGAGGGGGCGCTTGGTGTCGTCACGTAGGCCGGCCGCGCCAAAAACGACGATCAAGTTTTCTCCGGGTTTTTTGAATGAGCGTAGGTTGGTCAAGACAGCGCGGAGAGCCCCTGGAGTGTGAGCAAAATCAACATAAGTATGTAGGCCGCGTTTGTTCTCGATTGCCTCTAAACGACCCTTGACCCCCTTGAAACTCATGAGAGCGCGTTTGATGTCAGATTGGTGGATATCTAGAAGCAAAGAGGTAGAGATGGCGGCAAGTACATTATAGAGATTGTACTCACCGGTCAAGGGGACAGAATAAAGGGTGTTGCCAAGCGTAAAGGTAGTGTGATCTTGGGAATACTCAATGTTTTCGGGTTTGAGCTGCGAGGATTCATGGAGGGAGTAAGTCGAGAACATGACCTTGGGTAGGCGAGCATTGATCTCGCTAAATAGAGAGAGATCTTTGTTGACCACTGCGTGTTTGGCTGACTTAAATAAGCGGAGCTTGGCAGCCATATAGGCAGCCAACGTCCCGTGATAATCAAGGTGTTCGTGGGTAATATTGGTAAGGACTGCAATCTCTGGGCGAAGGGGATAGATACGAAACTGGTCCAGGCCATGACTGGTCACTTCCAGGACAACGTAGCGGATTTTTTGTGAACGCATGCGGCGCAGTAATGCCTGGAGGGCAAAGGGGTTGGGGGAGGTAACATGCAACCCAGTCTTGAGGTTTTTATGCCCGATTTTGGCATCGACTGTGGAGATTAGGGCAACCTTTTTCCTGGCAGTTTTGAGGATGTGATAAATGAGAGTAGAGGTTGTGGTTTTACCATCTGTTCCAGTCACGCCGATAATCTCAAGATTAGCTCCGGGATTGCCGTAGAGTCTAGCGGCCAAAAAGGCCTTGGGAAGGTGATAGCCATAGTTGACAAGGCTCTGGGGGAATAAGGGGCGAAGCTTGTGCAAGAGTGCTAATAGATACCTCACGAGGGTGATTTTAACATTATCAGGAATTTATTTTTTGTCTGGAGGGATATTGTAATGTAAAAGAAGTTTTTTGGCGAGGGAGAACCAGAGGGGGGCCGCGGTCTCAGAACCCCATTGACTCGTCTGGGGTTCGCGTAATTTGACCAGCATGACAAAGCGGGGATTGTAGGCTGGGGCAAAACCCACAAAAGACGCAATGGTTTTCTCGGCATCATAGTACCCAGAAACGGCGATCTGGGCGGTCCCGGTTTTGCCCGCTATCGTATAACCTTTGGGGGCGGCCCACTTGGCCTCACCTTGCTCGACTGCCTGGATCATTAAATCGGTAATTCGTGTGGCAGTTTCGGGCGAGACGACCTCGCCCCTACTTTTGGAGGGGATGGACACTTCGGTGTCGCCGCGGACACTCTGGACAAGATGTGGTTCCATCAAGACCCCTTGGTTGGCAATAGAAGCGACGGCGGCGAGCATTTGGATACTGGTCACGGCAATCCCTTGCCCGAAAGAAGCGGTCGCATAATCGATATCGCCCCAGGTAGAGCGTAGGGGTGAGGCGACTTCTTCCTGGAGATCGATGCCCGTTTTTTGTCCTAGCCCAAATTTCTTAAGATATTCAAGGAGTTTTTCTCCGCCGAGTTTTTGCTCTGTCCAGACCATCCCGACGTTGTCCGAATGAACAATAATTTCTTCGGGAGTAGCACCGGGACGATACTCGTTGTTCCAGGTTTGGATCGTGTATTTACCGATGGGGTAGGGAGCAGCACAGATATCACACTGGTCAGTTTCTTTGACGGCTCCTTCGTTGAAGGCTGCGGCCATTACCAAGACTTTAAAAGTGCTGCCTGGTTCATAGGTATTGGCGACGGCGGGGTTTTTGTAAAGACTCGAATCAAAGAGATGAAAACGAGCGGGCTCGTAGGTAGGCAAACTAGCCATGGCCAGGATCCCTCCGGTTGAGGGGTCAATCACAATCACTTCTCCTGAAACTGCACCATATTTAAGAAGAGCATCTCTTAGGCTTTGTTCTACTAGATATTGAGTCCCGCGCTCCAAAAACAGTTTGAGATCGCGACCACGTCGTCCTGGTAAAAGCTGGAAATCACCAATCAGCAAGGGGTTGCCGGAGGCATCTTTTTCTTGCTTTTCGACGCGATCACGCCCGGATAATTCCCGGTCATAAAAACCCTCAAGTCCGAAATAACCGACGGCTTTGCCCACATCATCTCGACCAACAAATCCAGTCAGTTGGGCAGACATGGAGGCTTCCGGATACTCTCGCACAAAAGTAGGATCAAAAGTAAGACCAGGGATGTTTAAAGACTCGATAATTGTTTTTTCTTGGACTGACAAATTGCGGGCTAAGACCGCATAACCACCTTTAGTGAGCCGCTCGAGCATAGTAGAGCGCAAGCTAGATTTGAGTACTTCTAAAGCTAATCCTGCCTTGGCTGGATCGGTAGCGATAGAGGGATCCTCGAGCGTGAGATTAAGCAAGGGGACAACTTGCTCAACGATTTGAGTGGGTGAGGTGACAAGCGCAGGAGTATAGGCGCCAAGGGAAAAAACGGGCTGGTTAATAACTAATGGGTACCCGTCTGCAGTCATGATCGCACCACGAGTGGCCGGGGCGACGTCGCGCACAAGATATTGATCCTGTGCAGCAGAAGCTAACTCATTGGTCCGAACAATTTGCCAATAACTTAAACGCAAAATAATGAGACCAAGACCGAGCAGAAAACCAAAAAAGAGTATTTGAATCCGCTCATGCATGAGTATATCTTAACGTAAAGCCATCGAAGCGGGAGTGGGAAGGGCGACAATATGAGCATTATCCACGTATCCTGCCTGGGAGATTTTTTCCGCAAGGAGCGTGAGAGAACCGATCTCGGCAATCCTAGCTTGAGTGAGAATATTTTGATCTTCGAGTGATTTGATCTCTTGATTTAACTGCGAGACTACAAGTGACTCGTCGATACTGTGGTTGGTCAAGGTAACATTACCCAACACTAAAGCAATGACGAGAATAAAGAGAATTTTGATAATCTTCAGATAGTTTTCCTCCCAACCCGCAACTTGGCAGAACGTGAACGGGGATTACGGGTAATCTCCAGAGCACTTGGTTCAACGGGAAGGAGGGTAAGATTGGTGAGGGTAGGAGTGTTGGCAAAGAAATCTTGGACGA
The DNA here is from genome assembly GCA_043809365.1 of bacterium. Classification (GTDB taxonomy): domain Bacteria; phylum Patescibacteriota; class Microgenomatia; order UBA1400; family UBA12108; genus CAJAUT01. The sequence goes on along the minus strand of JAZDDW010000025.1, from coordinate 8,031 downwards.
TTCTGTATTCGAGAGAGTGGAAAGCAATCACCGCTAGGACTCCCCCATTTTCCAGGTGGCTCAAAGCCGAGGGCAGGGCGGCTTTGAGCTCTTCTCGCTCACCGTTAACGGCCATGCGGAGAGCTTGAAAAACTTTGGTAGCGGGGTGGATTTTGCCGTGGCGGGGGACAAATTTGGCAATTAAATCGGCTAGTTCCTTAGTTGTTTCGATGGGCTTGATTTTGCGAGCATCCACAATTGCTTCCGCGAGCTTGAGGGCGGCTTTCTCTTCTCCCAGAGTTCTAAAAAGCGCTACCAGTTCTTTTTTGCCCAGACCATTGACAAGATCGCGGGCGGTTACACCCAGAGATTTGTCCATTCGCATGTCTAGGGGAGCATCATAACGGAAAGAAAAACCACGGTTAGGTGTGTCGAGTTGATACGAAGAGACTCCCAAATCAAAAAGAACACCGGCATAGTGGTCTAGGGGTAGTCGGTCGGAAGCGAGGGCGGAGGAGAAACTAGAATGCAGGGGGGTAAAGCGGTAACCATAACCGGCTTCGTTAATCCTCTTGGTGGCCAATTCGAGGATATCGGCATCTTGATCGATCCCGACTACAGAGGCTCCAGCTTGGAGCAACTCGAGGGTATGGCCACCATAGCCCAAGGTCGTGTCGATATAATCTTTGCCGGGGTCGGGGGCTAAGAACTCGGTAACTTCTTTGACTAGAACGGGGGTGTGAAGGAGTGTCATATCCCAAGCTCCCCAAGGCTAGTAGATAACTCTGATTCTTGCGTGGTGAGCCCATCTAAGTAAGTGTGGTAGGTATGTTTGTCCCAAATCTCGACACGAGTTAGAGCGCCGGCAAAAACCACGTCTTTTTTGATACCGGCTGTTTGGATGAGATTGTCGGGGAGGTGGGTACGACCAAGCTTGTCAGTGTCGAGCGGAGTCGCGTAGTAGGTGAGGAGACGGAGAAAGTCACGAGCCGGCTTGCTGGTCAAGGGCAGAGTTTCTAGTTTACCCACGAGCTTACTCCAAGACTCGGCGGTGAAAATAAAGAGGCAACCGTCTAAGCCTTTGGTGATGATAGAGCCGGGGGTAAGTTCAGAACGAAATAGCTTGGGAACGGAAATCCGATTTTGATCTTCGAGAGTGTGATAATATGTGCCGATAAACATATAAGATCTTTTTCCTGTTTATTCCTATCAATTTATTTAAGAACATAATGATACAGTTGTCAACTAGTTAGTTATAGGAAAATATGGTTTGTGCTATTGCCCAAACATGACCCGAAAGTTGTCTTATGGGATAAATTTAGTGACTAGGCGCATAGAGTGATATACTTCTCGACTGTGACGACAACTCCGGAAGAACCAAAAAAAATATTTTTAATTGCGCCGGTCAATTGTGGAGTAGGTCATAAGTTTGCGGTTCACGATGATCCTAGCCCCTCTACCCCACCCTGGGTATTTCTAGACAGTGAGGGAGAGGGTTCGTTGGCGCCGGATCGATGTTCGGATTTTGTACCGATTGAGGTGGGGAAGGCGGCGGGCAGAGTGAGAGTGGGATCAAAAGAACTTACTCAGTTTGAAAAGTTGTTGGGATACCCCGCCTGTATGGCTTATTGTCTGGTACACTGCCAACACAACACTTCTCTGGATAAATAAAGGTAAACAGTTGAAAGCTTTACTCCCCGGTGACGAGGAAAACGTTATTGGAGGCAGAGGCAGAGACGGTGTCGCTTGCAAGTTTGGTCGTCAATTTTTTCCAGGCAGTGCCGTTCCACTCAAAAATGGTGGGATTGAGATGCTCGCCGGCTGGGAGCTTGAGGGAAATTGAAACAGGGACTTTTACGGGAGTCTGGGGGAAGTAACCGTATGGCCCAGAGATAACTTTGCCCTCTAGTGTTGGGTACCCAAAGGTTTTTATGGTGATAATGACGGTGTCTTTTTTGAGAGCAGTTTTGGGGAAGAGCACGCTAAAGCGTCCATCGGTAGAGGAGATCGTGGGGTCGGTCGGATCAAAATGGAGATAGTTCCAACTTTCTTTGAGCCGTGTCTCGCCATAGGTCACGGTAAGAGATCCACCCGTGACTCCTTCGTGATAGGTGACTTTGCCACCCCCAGATTTGCTCCCTAAGAGAATCGACTTGGTGATGGGTTGTTTTTCACTATTTAAGAATATAGAGCCCAGAGCCCCTTCTTGCTTGCCACTGGCGTTATAGATCATTTCATACTCCATACTCCCCTCTTTAGGAGCGCCAGAAATGGCGATATCGAGACTGCGACCGGTTGCGTCGGGAGAAAGGGTGATAAAGGGACGCTCGACTAGAGGTAGGGTGTTGATAGGGAGATCAAGAGGAGTATTGTCGGTGACACCTGGAGATTTAGTGGCGGATTTTTTGGATATTAAGAAAATCCCTGTTGCCAGAACAAGAACAACTACACCGATGATGAGGGGCAGAGATTTTTTCATAAATGAGACTCCAGATAGGCAGGTAATTGAGCGAGGGCGATTCTCTCTTGTTTGGTAGTATCGCGATCGCGCACGGTAACTGTTTGATCCTCTAGGGTTTGGTGGTCAACCGTCACACAGAAGGGTGTACCCATCTCGTCTTGGTAGAAATAGCGTTTGCCGATGTTGCCGCGGTCGTCCCAGCCCACTCTGAATTGGGACTTGAGTGAGTCAAAAACAGTTTTGGCTTTGGCCACAAGTTCCTCGTTGTTGCGCAGGAGCGGGAAGACGGCCACTGAGTAAGGGGCCAGTTTCTTGGCGAGTTTGAGCACGGTTCTTTGATTTTTATCATCGAAGTGATAGGCGTCGCAGAGAACCATAAGGACAAGGCGGTCAATCCCCACCGCGGGTTCGATGACGTGGGGGACAAACTTTTTGGAAGTTATGGGATCGGTATAGCTTAAATCCTGACCACTATGTTTGATGTGTTGATTTAAATCATAGTCAGTGCGGTAAGCCAGTCCCCAAAGCTCTTTGAAACCAAAGGGATAATCGTACTCTAAATCAACAGTTTTCTGGCTATAAAAGCTCCGTTCTAGATCATCGTGCTCCCGCACCCGCAGATGCTCTTGATTGATACCCAGGGTACCTATCACAAAATCTTGCATCGAGCTAAGCCAAGTGCTAAAGAGATCCTCCCAGTTGGACTCTTCGGGATTAAAGAAGTACTCAATCTCACCCTGCTCAAACTCGACGGTGCGGAAAGTCGCCTGCCCCTTGGTGATCTCGTTGCGGAAACTCTTGCCCAACTGCCCTACCCCAAACGGCAGTTTAATGCGGGTAGAGTCAAGAATATTTTTGAAGTTGATAAAGATGCCCTGGGCAGTCTCGCCGCGCAGGTAAGCAAGGTCAGCGGTTTCCGCCAAGATGCCGAGGTGGACAGGGAAGAGCAAATTGAACTGGCGAGCTTCGGTGAGGGTAGCGTTGCCACAAGTGGGGCACTTGATTTGGCGGGTGGCAATAATTTCGTTGAGCTCAACAAGGGTTTTGCCTTCGACTTTCTCACCTGTTGCGTCTTCTATAAGATGATCGGCGCGGGTGCGAGCGTGGCAGGTCTTGCAGTCGACCATAGCGTCGGCAAAGCTCGCGACGTGACCCGAGGCCTCCCAGACTTTGCTATTTGAGATCACGGATGAGTCGAGTCCGACCATATCCTCGCGGTCGGTGACAAAGGTTTTCCACCAGAGATCTTTGATCTTTTTCTTAAGTTCCGTTCCGAGCGGGCCATAGTCCCAGGTGTTGGCAAGACCGCCGTAGATGTCGGAGCCGGGATAAAAAAACCCACGGCGTTTAGCCAAGGAAACAATATCGGTAAGTGATGTCATAGAGTAATTCTAGCACGGAGAGGACGCATGAGGAGTGAGTCGATAAAAACATCGATATCTCGATTCTCAAAATTCCCGTAGCCTAGGAGAAGTAGCAATTTTTTCTTAAAGCGGTAGAGATAGTCAGGGGTAGCAAAGCGGTGGAGATGAGTCAGGGCGGTCTTAAGCAGTGCATAAACATCGGGATGAGGATCGTCCTCGGGGAGTAGGGCGTCGATCAGTTCGCCGATCTGGAAAAGACGGGAAATGTTCTCTAGCTTATCTTTACTCACGTGATGACCATCTAGGAGTTCGACACTCGTTAAGGTGCGGCGGTCATGCTGTTCGATTAGTTCAAACTTGATATGAGAGAAAAGATCAAGCTGACTTCCCCTCTTGGAAGTGATCGAGCGGATACCCCTGGCGTAGACCGAGATTTTGCCCATCTCTTTAGTAAAAATAGTAAGGAAACGATCGCTATCTTTGACAACTTGGCGATTGATGATGATACCTTCTAGTTTAGAGTATTTCACCTGGACATCACAATTTCTTGATCGGAGTTGAGGTTATATACCTTGGGTTTACCACCGTTGAGCGTAAGGGTGGTTTTGATCTCTTTAGTACCAGGCTGTTTTTGAATTAGGAGTCTATAGTCTCCATTGACAAGCCCCGCGGGGACTTCGTACTCAATTTCGAGTTTCTTGACCGATTGGGGGGCGAGGGTAAAGAAGCCTTCAAAGACGGTTTTGCCCAGATCTTCTGTCGTGGTCATGTCGACCTCAAAACCCTTGGCGCTCTTTAAGATAGAACCCTTGGGGACGTAGATCCTTTGCCAGTCACGGAGGAGTCCGTTCAAGCAGAGTTTGCCAGCCTCTAGGTTGCAGTTATCACCAGCACGCGGGTTTTTATAGGTGAGGGTGAGTTTCTTGGATATCTTGCCGTCAGCGCCGATATTGACTATTTGCTCCACTTCTTGAGTGACGAACATGTTAGATTTGGCACCGGCAAAATTAGTATCATTGATATGGAGATAATCTCCGTCGTAGTCGTTGATGCGACCACCGGCTCCCAGTACCTCAACCGCATTTTGCTTGTTGCTATCGCGGAAATACATGAGGAGATGTTTTTGTTTAATAGATTCGGTGAAGATATTAAAGAACTCTGCCCACTTGGACTTAGGGCTTCCCATCATGTTGGCCAACATGGAGTTCATGAGAGGACCAAGAATCGATTTGCGACCTTCGCGGATCTCGTAGGTGGGGCGAGTAATAATATTTTCGAGTTCGTAGATGACTTGGGGGCAATCACAACGAGGATCGATTTCGGCAGAGAATTTACCACCGTATCCAGGTACACCAATGGGACCCAAAACTTCGAGGATGCGCACAGGGACCTGGGTGTCTATGGCGATCAAGGCGTCAAAATCAGGGGCTCCTGGGACCTCACTCATATAGCCAGTGAAAGTGTCCATGGAACTCTTAAAGTCGGGGGAGAGATTCATGTCGCGAAGGTTCCAGGTGTAGACAAGGGGAAGATATTTTTTGATCGGATCAGGAGCCGGGACTTTGCGTTTAAAACCGGCGTCAAGGGTGTAGATATCCTGGGAAATGCCGGAGTCAATCTTGCCTTTGGTAATCTTCATGGTGGCATAAGCAGTCAAAAAACCACCGGTTGCACGCAGTTCAGCGTCATTCTGGAACATAATGAGATACTTTTTGGTGTCGGGGTTGCCTAGGAGATCGGGTAAGAGTTTCACGATGGGCTGGAATTGGCCGAGCGATTCGGCGGCGCCAGCGACGGTAGTTTTAAGCGAAGTAACTTTGCTACGAACTTCCTTACCCATTACCGTTTTGGGATATCTTTTTTCGTTAATGGTCTGCAGTTCACTACTGATTCCTTTAAGTTTGAGGCTAATCTCATCCATTTGAGGAGAGAGTTTCTCAACTGTCTCGGCAATAAAAATAATCCGAGCTTCGGCAGTCGTAAGTTGGAGATCTGCTCCAGGGGCACCAGTAAAGCCCATGATGTCGGCATAGGGCTCGATAGCTTTGATAAGGAGATCCCCGAGTTCCGTACTCATTTGGCCAGCGGCAAAAAGATGATCTACGTCGTGAAGATAGCTCCCAAGGAGGGGCAGATAGCGCAAGGGGCCGACGGCATTAAATGAGAGTTTGGCCTGAGATAACCCAGTTTTGGTATTTTCTAGCTCAGCTTTGGCGGTGTTGAGATCGCGAGCTTCAAAAGCAGTCATGATGGCACTAGCATGAGTAGAGGTAGATTGGAGCTTTTCCAGCGTGGACTTGGCCACAAGACCCAGCCAAACGGTAAGGGCTAACAGCATACAGCTAACAGCTAATAGAATGATAAACCACGGACGAGTAAAAAATCGACGTTTGAGAGCGAGAGGCTGACCATCAGTTTCCGTAGCTTCGATCATAATTGGCTCATCTACCACTTTGAGATCATTGCTTGAGGTGTTTTCCATAAGATTTTAAGATCATTCCAGAATGATTGAGTATTAACGTATTGTGCGTCAAGTGAGGCCCTCTTGTCAAACGAAACCTCATTCCTCCCTGAAACTTGCCAGAGCCCAGTAATACCTGGTTTGGCCGTGATCACTACATCCAGGAGTTTTTTGGTACCAGGGTATTTTTTGATTTGTTCTTTGAGCTCACGCTCGAGGTAGGCACGGGGTCCGACCATACTCATGTCGCCCACGAGGACGTTGTAGAGCTGGGGAAATTCGTCTATCGTCAAGGCACGCAAAATCCGCCCTAGATTGGTGATACGAGGATCATCCTTGGCTTCTAGTTTCCCGACGAGTTTTTTAAATTTTTTGAGTAATTTCTTATCTTGTTTGTGCAAAATGTCATCGGCTCCCACCACCATAGAGCGAAACTTGTACATATTAAATGTCTTGCCATTTTGGCCGATACGCTTGTGACGGTAGATAATGGGACCAGGAGAACTCAACACAATGAGCAGGGGAACGGTGAGCCAAATGGGAAGAAAAATAACTGCCAACACGGAGGCGACAAAAATATCGAGCGTACGTTTGGCGAGAGACAAATATGACATAATTATTTTTCTTCGATTTTGTGATACAAATCTTTGACTTTGGGGGCAAGTAAAAGAGGACAAACCAACATTCCTTCATCAGTATCAACAACAATCATGCCATCTAGACCGATCACCCCCATAACCCCCTTTTTCTTGGCAATGATGAGTGAGTTTTTGGTGTCGATGAGATTTGCCTGGCCAATGACTACATTGCCATCATCATCTTTTTCGAGGCCATGATAGAGGAGCTCCCAAGTACCTACGTCTATCCAGCCAAAATCGGCTGGAAGTTCCCATTGTTTATCTGGAGGAAGTTTTTCGAATAAACCATAATCGACGGAGATTTTTTCGAATTTGGGATACTCTGAGGCTAAAACTGCGGCATATTGGGGAGTGTCGATGACGGCGATAATCCGACTAAGAACAGCGTAGGTAGAAGGAGTATATTCTGCATAATACTTGAGGAATAATTCTGGGCGCACGGCCATGTAACCGACGTGGATGAGATATTTATCTGAAGCATAAAAACTTTCTGCGCGTTTGAGATCGGGCTTTTCGACGAAACGCTTAAATGCGTAAAGATCGAAACCATTGATCGAGCGTATTTTCTCCCCGACTTCGATCCAACCATTGTGGACAGTTGGATAACTCGGCTGGGTATCAACATGTACGATCACATCATTTGAGAAAGCTAGATCAGCGGCTTCTTTGAGAGCCGAAACAAAAACTTTGGGTTTTTTCACAACATGGTCAGCGCCCCAAAGGACGATCATGACTGACCCAGGGTGACGTTTGTTAATAATTGCCGAAGCTAATCCTAGAGCACCAAGGTTGTCGCGCATGGCTGGTTCGAAAATAAAGTTTTCGGGCGGGATCTCTGAAGCTTGTTGAATAATGTGTTGGCTATAGTGAGCGGAGGTAGCGATATAGATATTGTCAGCGCCAAACCCCGTAATAGCCCGGTCGACGGTTTCTCTGAACATGGACTTTTTGCCTAAAATACTCTCAAATTGCTTGGGGTGGGCCATATTGGAGATGGGCCACATCCGTGTACCCTTGCCTCCGCACATGATCAGTACTTTTACTGCTTTTTTAATGTCGGACATAGGAGCTGTATCCTTTCCATAATTTGTTGTTGCCAAATATACTGACTAAAACGTTTGGCATTGT
>JAZDDW010000024.1:0-11249 GCA_043809365.1 bacterium | reverse complement strand
ATACTAATACCGAGGGTAAAATACTCTAGCCAGTGAGTGAGGTCTCCTGCAGGGGCAACCGATTGGAGAGCTGCATAATATTCTTCGGGGTGGGAATCGTAGTACTCTTCGAGGGCGAAGAATTTTTTCACCTGATAGCCTTCAAGAAAAAGGAGGAGGAGAGCCATAGCTCGGGCAGTGCGGCCATTGCCATCGGTGAAGGGGTGGATCCTGGCCAACTCGTAGTGGAGGATGCCGGCGCGCAAGAGGGGGTGGACGCTTCCCCCAGCCTCACTGTTTAACCAATCAAAGAGTTCGTCGATATAAAAGGGGACTTCGAGCGGGCTTGGAGGGCGAAAGGTAATTTCTCCCGTTGCATTGTTGCGGATCACAACTTTGACGCTCCTGAAGTGGCCGGCTTCGCTAGCGGATAAAAGATCTTTGACGGTGAGGCGATGGATCTCGGCGAGGATATGGCGAGTAGGTGGAACTCCCTCTAAAGAGTCGAGGTAGTCCATGACAGCGCGGTAGTTGATGACTTCTTGGACATCGCGCTCACGGCCAGTATGGGGAGAGGGGGACTCCAAAACTTCCTGCACTTCCTCTAAATTGAGGTCGTTACCTTCGAGGTGAGTGCCGTGGTGGATGATGAGGGCGCGAGCTTCGGTTTGGAAACGTCGCTCCCAGGCGGGGACGAGAGGAGCATGGGTGATGACTTCGCGGGCGGAGTCGATCGCGCCGACATAGTCGAGCATTTTGTTGGTGATTTGGTATCGTGGGGTAAAGGGCATAAGTTAATTAACGCACTATTTGCGGGAATTGGCAAGGGGGGACGTGGGGTACAATGTAATTATGTTGTTTAGCATGTTGGCAGAGTATTTTCAGAGGATTGAAGAGACGAGCGCGCGGAATGAGAAAACGGTGATTTTGGCGGAGATTCTCAAAGAGGCGAGTGCCATCGAGGTAGATAAACTGGTGTATTTGGCGCTGGGCGAATTGCGGCCCGCATTTGATCGACTGGAGTTTAACTTGGCACAGAAGTTGATTGTCAGAGCGCTTGGCGTGAGCTGGGGAGAATATCAAAAGGTGGGGGATTTGGGGGAGATTGCTTTGACAGTGACACAGTGTCACAGTGACACCGCGAAAATGACGATCACAGAGGTGTATGAGCTACTAGAGAAGATTGCGCGGGACTCGGGGAGTGGAAGCCAGGAGAGAAAGGTGTCAGGACTGGCAAAACTAATTAAAGAGATGGACGGGGTTAGCGCGAAATATACCGTGCGGATGGTGGCGGGGAAGTTGCGGCTGGGGTTTAGTGACAAAACGGTACTGGATGCACTGAGTTATCTGGAGAATGGGACAAAAGAATATAGCGAACAACTAGAGAGAGCTTATCAGATTCGACCAGACGTGGGAGTGTTGGCGCGAGAGGTAAAAAGCAAAGGAGTAGAGAAAGCCGTGGCCACAATGAGTGTCCAAATTGGGACGCCGATAGTGCCAGCTTTGGCACAACGTCTCAAGACAGCTAAAGAAATGATAGAGAAGATGGGAAGGGTGTATGTGGAACCGAAATATGACGGTACCAGGGTACAAGTGCATTTTAAACGTGAGGGGGTGCAAATTAAGACCTTTACACGTAACCTTGACGAAAGCTCAAATCAGTTCCCCGAGCTGTTGAGAATTGGGAATCAGGTCAAAGCGGAAGAAGCGATCTTGGACTCTGAAGCGGTCGGATATGATCCACAGACCAATAAATTGGTTCCATTCCAGTTGACCATAACTCGCAAAAGAATTCATGGAGTAGTGGATGCTCAGGCTAGCGTGCCACTGCGATTTTTTGTGTTTGACATCATGTATTTGAACGGAAAAAGTTTGATCCACTTACCACTACATGAAAGGAGAAAAATATTGGGTGAGACAGTGAGGGGTGGGGGGGTGCTTGTGGTAGATAAATTTATCGAGACAGATGATCCCAATGTGTTACGTGAATATCACAAACAACAGCTTTTGGCGGGACTGGAGGGAGCATTAGTCAAACAAATTGATGGGCAATACATGCCTGGCAGAACAGGATTCAATTGGGTCAAGTTTAAGGAAGCGGAGGACAGTCGGGCCAAACTCTCCGATACAATTGACTGTGTGATCATGGGATATTACCTGGGGAGAGGAAAGAGAAATAAGTTTGGGATGGGGGCGTTCCTCATCGGAGTGGCGGCAGAAGGTGAGATAGTGACCCTGGCTAAAGTGGGAACGGGGATTACGGATGAGGTGTTTAAACAGTTATTTGGACGTTTGCAAGAAGTTAAAAGTGTAGGCAGGAATGAGAGCTTTAACGTGCCAAAGATACTGGAACCCGATGTCTGGGTAGAGCCCAGAATTGTGGTGGAAGTTGCGGCTGACGAAATCACTCGGTCTCCAACTCACTCGGCAGGTTATGCCCTGCGGTTTCCGCGCTTGGTCAAGTTTCGTGACGATAAGAGCGTTGAACAGATTACAACTTTGAAAGAAATAGAGACAATGATATGAAACCATTTTACCTCAATGGGATGTTGCGATCGCTCGTGTTTGCACTAGTGGGGATATTTACTCCCGTGTTTTTGTACCAGATAAGGGGAGTGATGATGGTGGTTGGATATTTTGTCTTGACACGAGTCGTCACCCTGCTTTTTGTGGTGCCAATTTCCCGATTGATTGAGCGGATTGGGTTTCGGCGGAGCATCGCGATATCTTTGATAATTTTGGCGGTGAACTTAGGGGCATTAATACTAGCGGATAAATATATTTGGTTAGTGGTATTGTCGGCGATTGCGGGAGGGCTCAATATTCCTTTTTATTGGGTAGCGAGAAACAGTGCGATCTCCCAGGATGAAGATGGGCGGCAGGTGGGGAAGCAGATGGGGATAATGACGAGCATAGAGCAAGTGACGACACTGTTGGGGCCACTGGCGGCGGGACTAATTATCGAGAAGTGGGGATTTGCGGTTTTGTACGGGGTGGCGTTAATTGTGCTTGGTGTTTCGGTGATACCGCTTTTGGGGATGCCTCCGCATATACATCCAAATGGAGCAACTTGGGGGGGGTTTGCCAGATGGGTGAGGGACCGGCGCTATTTCCACAATGCAGTGGGAATAGGTAGCAAAGCAGTGGATGATTATGCGATCAGTGTTTTGTGGCCGCTGGCGATATTTGTGATGGGGATTAAGGTGGGGATAATGGGAGGAATATTCTCGGCGGTAGCGGTCGTGTCTTTGATCGTACGGATGGTGCTTTCGAGAGTATTTGACCGAATGCATGGCAGGAGAGACTGGAGTGACGAGTTGCTCTACGGAGTATCTGCATGTGTAAATTCGATAACTTGGATTGTCCGGATATTGGTAGGGAGCTTGGGAGCGATCTTGATGCTGGACTTATCGGGAGCGATATTCGGGACCATATATTCGAGTTTGTATGTGGATTATGAGCAGTTGGGAGGCAAGCGGATGGGGAGTATTGCCTATTGGGTATATGGAGAGATGATGTATTCCATCATGACTATCGGGCTATTTACCGCGGTAGGGTTAGGAGTGGGACTGGGGATCTGGAAGGAGGTGTTTATGATTCTCGCTAGTTTTTGGGTGTTGATTAGTATAATTATGGGGAGAGAGTCAAACTTGAAATAGGTATTAGGTATTATGTATTAGGTATTAAGTATGGGAACAAAAACAAATATTCAGCCGACATTACTCAAAGATATCCTGGCGAAGTATAAAACTGACGATAGCGCGAAGTATATCTCACAGGAGTTTCAGAATTATGGATATCGCCTGGCGGTAGACCTAGATGATCTTCCCCACAAGTCGCTCTATATCCGTCTGGCGAAAACGTTGCCCAGACAGATTCTCGAACAGGCTAGATCGTTTGCGGTCGATGCTGAGCACGCTAAATCCAAGGCGAGATTGTTTATGTGGAAGATGAAGGAAATTCGGAGTAAAGTGGAGGTATGAAGAGGTATGTGTTGTCTCATTTGCCGATGGCCGTTGTGTATGCGCTCTTGATTGTGGTCGTGCGGGGGAGATCGTGGGAGTGGGCGGGGTGGGTAGCAGGAGTAATCATGGGAGTACTGGTCTTATTCTTGGATCGTGTGGTGTATACATATAGTTATCCGGGGGCACAAATTTCCCAACAGTTTGCGTGGTATTGGAAGGAAAAAAAATGGAGGACTGCTTTGACGTTGTTGGATACACGAAGACTGGAACAGGAGAGACTCACATTTCGCAGTGGCCTGTTTATGGCGGTGTGGGTGCCACTCTCATTTTTTGCCCTGACTTCGACTACGGGACTATTTGGAAAAGGGGTAGTAATGGGGCTAATGCTCCATATCCTGATGGACTCATGGAGACTGCAGAGGGGAGAGCCGAGAAGATTACACGTTAGATTATTTTGGATGATTAAGCGGGTGATAACTGACGAGGAAAGACTGGTGTTTCTCTTGGTGATGACGGGGATATTTGTCCTTTTTAGTTTTTGGGTGGCATGATGTTTCATCTTTACGGGTTAGTGGTGGGAATAGCGGTGGTCGTGTGGTGGAGCTTGGCAGAACGACTGGAGCCACGGGCAAAAACAATCATTCCATGGGTGCTACTCTCGGCATTGGTGGGGGCAAGAGCATACCACGTAGTGGATTACTGGGAGTATTACGGCCAGAACCTGGGACAAGTAGTGGCGATATGGAACGGGGGACTGGGGATATTTGGGGGAATTATCGGAGGAATGCTCGGCTTGTGGATTTACTTTAAGGGTCGGACCCTTAAAGTAATGGGGACGGTAGTTATCCCCTTGCCACTGGCACAGGCAATCGGCAGAGTGGGGAATGGGGTGAATGGAGAGTTTACCAATTTGGTTGCAGGTGTACCGTGGTGGGGAGCAGAAGCAATCCTAGATTTAGGACTTTTTTGTCTGATTTGGCAGATTAGGCCCATTTGGCGGATATGGGTGTACCTAATGGGGTACGCCTTGATTAGACTAGTTTTACAACCATATAGAAGGTAAGATACGAGTATGGAATGTACAAGATTGGCTTGTTTCTTACAGGGAAGGGAACAGTTTATTTCGTTGCCGATGATCACGGTGGCGGGACTCGTGGATGGAATAAACCCTTGCGCGATTGGGATGATGGTGATGCTACTGGGGTATCTCTTGGTGTTTGCCAAAAAGCCAAAACGGTTGCTCAAGACGGGTCTGTTGTACATCGGAGTCGTGTTTGCGACTTATCTAGTAGTGGGACTTGGACTCTATTCTTTTGTGTCACAGTTTGATTTGACGGGGAGCGCGCAAATACTCAACTGGATAGTGGGAGGGACATTGAGTTTGGCCGGACTAATCCAATTTAAAGACTTTTTGGGAATAGAGGGTGGTCCCCATTTGCGGATCCCCACAGCAAGTAAAGAACGCTTGCAGAAACTTGTCGAGGAAACGAGTTATCCCACGACCATTATCTTGGGAATTTTGGTAACCCTGTTGGAGACACCTTGCAGTTTGCCGATTTATGTGGGGACGGCGACAATCCTTTTGGGGTCGGGGATGGCATTCCCGCTGGTTGTACTGTATTTTCTTTATTATAATTTTTTGTTTGTTCTACCACTCTTAGTGGTGCTTGGCGTAATGTGGCGAGGAAAGAGACTTGTAGCAGTAAAAGAATGGGAACATAAGGCAAAAAAATGGATGCATCTCTCGCTCTCTGTGGTATTATTGGGCATGGGAGTTTGGTTATTAGTTAAATGAAGGGAGATATATGGCTGGAGTCAATACGCAGATATTTACCGATCAAAATTTTGAGGAACAAGTAATTAAAGCGCAGAAGCCGGTGATGGTGGATTTTTGGGCCACTTGGTGTGGACCGTGCCAGATGGCAGGACCGGTGGTGGACGAACTAGCGACGGAGTATAGCGATAAGTATGTGATTGGTAAGTTGGACGTAGACGGCAATCAAAAAACAGCGCAAACTTACGGAGTCATGAGCATCCCCACGGTGATCCTGTTTAAAGGAGGGAAAGAGGTGGCGCGGAAGGTAGGGTTTGCCGGTAAAGCCATGTATGAGAGTTTGTTAAAAATGGTATGAAACAGAAAATTGCGATAGTGGGATCGGGGCCGGCAGGACTCTCGGCGGCAATTTATACTAGCCGAGCGCAGTTAGACACGACGATTTACGCCGGGCTCGAGCCAGGTGGTCAACTGACCAAGACGACAGAGATCGAGAATTATCCTGGTGTGATGGGGCAGACTGGTCCAGAGCTGATGATGACGATGACTAGCCAAGCGCAGAAATTTGGGGCCAAGCTAATTTATGAAGAAGTAGGGGAGTTGGCAAAGTTACAAAAGGACTATGAGGCAGTAATTTTGGCAATGGGGGCCTCACCTAGGCTATTGGGGGTAGGGGAAGAGAAGTACTGGGGGAAGGGATTTTCGACTTGTGCGGTGTGCGACGCTGCTTTTTATAAGGATAAGAAAGTCTATGTTGTAGGGGGAGGTGATGCCGCGATTGAAGATGCGATGGCACTAACTAAATTTGCTAGTTCCGTGACGATCCTCGTGAGGAAGAGTGAGTTTCGGGCCAGCAAGATTATGCAAAAAAGAATCATGGATAATCCAGCGATAAAGATAATGTGGAAGACTAACTTAAAGGGGATTGAGGGAGATAAGGTAGAGACCATACTAGTGACACAGGACCACAGTGACACAGTGACACGATTGCCAGCAGAAGGATTGTTTTTGGCGATCGGGCACATTCCAGCTACAGGATGGTTGAAAAAAGAGGGGATCTTGGACGAAAATGGATATGTGATCACACAATCGCAAATCCCAAACCCGCCTGCCGGACGGGCAGGTTCTCAAATTCTCAAATTGGGAACTTATCCAACGATGACCAGTGTAACTGGCGTGTTTGCGGCGGGCGACTGCGTAGATCATAGATATAGGCAGGCGGCAACGGCGGTGGGGATGGGGGTACAAGCGGCACTGGATTGTGAGCGCTGGCTGGCCTGCCTGCCGGCAGGCAGGAGGCACGATGAGTGATGTTTATCAACAATCAGTCGAGTTACACAGGAAGAACAGGGGGAAATTGGGGGTGTGTGCGACGGTAGAGGTCAAAGACAAGTCCGATTTGTCACTTGTGTATACGCCGGGGGTGGCGCAAGTTTGTCGCGAGGTAGCCAAGAATCTAGAGGAGTCGTTTAATTTGACTTGGAGAGGAAGGACGGTTGCGGTGGTCTCGGATGGATCGGCGGTCTTGGGACTAGGAAATATCGGAGCCACGGCAGGGATGCCGGTCATGGAGGGGAAAGCGTTATTATTTAAGCAGTTTGGGGGGGTTGAGGCGGTGCCAATTTGTATTGACCTGCATACGGCGGACGAGATAGTGGATTTTGTGACCGCGATTGCGCCTAGCTTTGGTGGAATCAACCTCGAGGATATTGCGGCACCCATTTGTTTTGAAGTAGAAGATAGACTCCAGGACCTGGGAATCCCGGTCATGCATGATGATCAACACGGGACGGCAATGGTGGTCTCGGCGGCACTCATGAACGCGGCGAAGGTGGTCGGGAAGAAATATGAGGATTTGAAAGTGGTAATCTCTGGGGCGGGGTCAGCGGGACTCGCGATTGTACAGATGTTATTGTCAATTGAGCGAGCCCAGGGAGAGTTAAAACAATTAATTGGATTGAGAAGTGTCAAAGATGTAATAATCTTAGACTCGAAGGGAGTGATCAATTTGGATAGTGGAGAGTGGAAAGGGAAGTTTGCGAAAGTAACAAATAGGGGAGAGAAGAGAGGTCAGCTAACTACTGCAATGGTGGGGGCGGATGCGTTTATTGGAGTGTCAAAGGGTGGGACTGTGACAGCCGAGATGGTCTCTACGATGGCGACAGATGCGATAGTGCTGGCGATGGCGAACCCAGATCCAGAGATCTTGCCGGATGAGGCAAGGGCGGGAGGTGCGGCAGTTGTGGGGACGGGACGCTCTGACTATCCTAATCAAGCCAATAACTCGCTGATCTTCCCGGGATTCTTTAGGGGATTGCTAGAGGCGAGAGCTACCAAAGTGACAACTGGGATGAAACAAGCGGCGAGAGACGCACTGGCTGGATTTGTTGAGCCCACGGCGGACAAAATTCTGCCCAGCATGTTTGACCCTGGGCAGGCGGAGGCGATCGCTCAAGCGGTAGCGGGGCAGGTGAGGAAAGAAGGGTTGTCGCGTACGGAATAAATTTGGTGTAAGTGATTTAATGATTTAAATCATTAAATCATTTAGCAAATGGGAGTAGACCCCAAAAGAGTCCGGTCGGTGCGGGGGCAGGGGTATCTATTGCAGTGACAAAGTGACACAGTGTCACGAAGCGTAATACAAGATTGTAGTATTTAGAATCAGAGTGACACAGTGTCATAACCAAGATCTCGTGATATAGTACAGTAATGAAACAAGCGATTACGCAATACGCGATGGTGATACTACTTGTAATTGGAGCGTATTTTCTTGGGGTCTACAAAACCAAGACAGAGTTCCTGGAAAAAGGGGTCACGGCAGGGGAGACAGCGCAACAGGATGAGGCACAGCCGACAGCACCAACGAGCGTGGATTTGGCAAAAATAAGAGAAAAGTTTGACGGAAAACATATTACCTTCGGAGATAAGGATGCGAAGACAGTAATTACTTTGGTTTCGGATCCATCATGTCCATACTGCCATATTGCCGGTGGGTTGCACCCCGAACTTAACAATACAAGTACCCAGTTTAAGTTGGTCAAAAATGGGGGAACATACGTGGCGCCAGTTATAGAGATTGAGAAAATGGTGAAAGCTGGGGAAGCTAGCTTCATTTTTTTGTATTCGATGGGGCACGGGAGCGGAGAGCTGGCTACCCAAGCACTCTACTGTGCATACGAGCAGGGCAAGTTTTGGGAAGCCAATGATGTGTTGATGACGAAGGCAGGGTACGATTTGCTTAACGATGTGGTGAAGAATGATTTAACTCAATCAGCCAAAGTGGTGAAGCTCTTGGGTAAGGCGGTGGATGGGGGTAAACTCCAAACATGTCTTGATAGCAAGAAATATGCTGGCCAACCAGCAGAAGACATGGCATTTGTCCAGGAATTAGCGGCGCCGGCTGCAGGATTTGGGACGCCTACCTTTTTTGTGAATGACAAGGTAGTGGAGGGAGCTCAACCCTGGAGTGCGATCGAGGCGGCATTTTAAGTAAAGTTAAATTTTTCTCGGAAAAATACTTGAGCGATCTGACCCATTACGTTGTGGATTGACCATTTATCAGAATCATCCGTGGTGATATCTAAAATATATTCAGCTTCTGTTTCATTATAGAAAGCTTGCCAGGCAAATAGTCCCTCAGTTACTTCATTAAGCGTTCGCAATAATACTCCTGGATCACCTTCGTCTGATACTTCTTTGACTTGAGAGGATGCTAATACGGTTTCTAACGCTCTTTTTTGCCTTGGGGCAACATATTTTGGGGATATTGATGTCCACTCAACTGATGTTAAGCCAACGGAGTTGCCAAAGTACCCCAAAGTACGCAACCGCCCTATATCGGTAGAGATAAAATTTTGAGTAAGTTGCCTCAATCTATTTTCGAAATATAGCATATCTATAGATATTAGTTAATAGTACTTGATAATGTTTGACATTATGGGGTATGGGTGGTAGATTGCTGGACATTATATGGACATTTACCCCAAGATAACCTGGGTCTGGAGTCCAGATACAGAGATAGAGCGAGTGGCGCATGCTACGAGCGTGGTAGCAAGCGGATTTTATGGGCGGAAGGGGTTTGTGATACTACCGAGAGCGACTGGGGTGGGAAGTGTGGTAGTGCCAGATTTACCGTATGGCCAGATCGAGAAATATTGGGAACGGATACAATCTGTGCCACTACAGTTCCCGTTTGAGATACCGGTTGATTTGCGGAAAGAAATGGGTAGCATTGTTTGGCCTCAAGTCAAGATAGATCAGGAGGTCTTGGGGACTAGACAAAGAGAGTGGGAGAAAGTGCAAGACAGTTATTGGAAACAAGTGAAACTGGTGATGCTAGGGGAGATGGCGCGAGTGGGGGAGGTGGAGGTGAGGCTCACTAATTGGGGGAGTGTATCGTCATATAGTTTCCTGACGAAGAAAAAGGGGCAGAAGCTGATTATCTATTTGCGGAGCGACGCGGGAGTGGAGGCACTGGCAGAGGCGATCGCCACGGCGCTCCTATGGCCAGACCACGAGGAGCGAGGACTGACCTGGAGCAAGCGGGAGGCGATCGTGGACTTTTTGCTAACACGAGGTGAGCTTTTACGAAAACTGCCAAAATATGACCCCACGCTCTCGACGCTTAGAGGAATTACCAAGGTCTTGCGGGAGGAATCGGAAGAATACGTCCGCCATTTGGGGGTACCAAATCGAGAAAAAGAACTAGAGTACTTGGAAGGAAAAATTCAAGTCAAGGGTGTGAGCACGGAGGGCGAGTGGGGGAAATTGGAAAAAATGGTGTTGGTGAAACTACTAGAGCGGCGGGGAGAAATCGTCAGTTTTGACGAGATTGCGGACTTGATGTGGGGAGCAGGAGAATTTAAGACATTTTGGGCGATCAATAAACTAATGCAGAGGGTGAAGGGGAAGCTGACGAGACTCGGGTGCGAGAAAGATGTGCTCACGGTCAAGCGAGGGAGAGGATATCTGTTGCAGTAGGTGAGATGTCCAGATCGTGTCCAGATGATTGGGAAAAGGTAAGTAGAATGAGCGGATATTAATTGTTTCGGAGAGAAAATATGAGTGATAAAGAAAAGAGAACAACTAGAGCAAAGTTGGCGGTTTATCATGCACCTAAGGGAGAAGTTGGGGATGGTGATAAGTGGTTGGACTCGGTGGATGGGTTATTGGGGTTGGCGATAACAAGGGAATTTTTGCCTGAAATTAGAAGAAAAGTCGCGAGTCACGATCGTGTCGAATCGTATTCTAGAATTATTGGAACGATTAATCTATTAAGACTAGAAGTTTTGAAAGAACAACCAGAAGAATTCAGTGGGGACTGGAAAGAACCACCGAGTTCCTTTGCTATTTTTGGATGTGATAATACAGCGGGAATAATGATGTTTCTAAGGTAATGTAATCAATCGGTGTGGCTAGTTAGGGGTTTAGTAGTCGTTTCCACTTGTCCCATAGCAGTTTCCGGCGGCGGGGAGTTTTGAGTCTCGAAAACGCGAGCTTCCAGCACATAATCGACAATTGTTTTCCCTTGC
>JAZDDW010000023.1:0-2365 GCA_043809365.1 bacterium | reverse complement strand
TTTTGGCGGAAAAACTGGAAGGGATTGGTAGTTATTTTTGCTCTCGTGGCTACCTTGCCACTCACGGTGCCGCTGGCCCAAAAGGCCTGGAAGATCATGACGGGGGCGAGTTATCAGGCGGCGGCGATTGTGATAGATACTCAACAAGTGCAGAAACCACTAACGAGATTGTGGGATGGGGTGGCCCAGGGATTTGAAAAGTTACCAGAACAAGATTTCCGCTTGTCCTCTACAAGTAGTTTGCTTAAAAGTGTCGGGGTCAGGTATGTGCGGATTGACCATCTGCTAGACGGTTTTAACGTGGTGTCCAAGGCGGATGGTCGACTCGTCTATGACTGGACCAAATTGGACGGCCTAGTTTCCGATATCTTGGCGGCGGGGGCGACTCCGTACATGTCAATCTCATACATGCCTCCAGTCATTAGTAAGAGTGATATTTTGGACGAGCCCAGGGATTGGGGCGAGTGGGGAAGCGTGGTGGCGGCCCTAGTGGGACACTATTCACGGGACTACAAGGGGGGACTGCCAAACGTAATTTATGAGGTGTGGAATGAGCCAGATCTCTTTGGGGGGTGGAAGATGAATCGGGGGAAGAGCTATACCCAGCTTTATGCAGTAGCATCGAGAGCGGCGAACGGAGTCAAGGGGGCGAAGTCCTTTAAGATTGGGGGTCCAGCGACGACCGGGTTTTATACAGCCTGGGTGAATGGGTTTTACGAAAAATTGGATAGCAGTGTCCGGATAGATTTCTTTTCGTGGCACCGGTATAGCGCGAAGGTCGAAGACTTCGTCAAAGATGCTACAACTGCCAAGAAACTCATGGAGCGGCAGATTAGCCGGACCCAGGATCTCTATATTTCAGAGTGGGGAGTGAATCCGGAGCGAGGAAGTCAATATGATGGACGCTGGGCGGGGGCGCACTTTTTGGCGGTAAACACAGCCTTGGCCGAAACCAACGTTGATTTGGCCCTGGCCTTCGAGGTGATGGATGGGGCGCCGGGGGACAAACAACTCCATGGAGGGTGGGGGATGCTCACCAATCCCAAGTATGGAGCAGTTGTGAAGAAACCCAGATTTAAGGCCTGGGAAATGCTCTCAAAACTAGAAGGATCTAAACTGGCACAGGTGGGAGAAGGGACTTATGTGACAACACTCGCGGCGAAAGATAGTCGGGGAACCGTGCGGGTGATCAGCGTCAATTATGACGAGAGTGGTAAACATAGCGAAGTGTTCCCCCTGACCTTGATCGGACTAACGGACGGGAACTACAGTGTGAGGGAAGAATATCTTACGGGGCGAGTGTTAAATACGGAGAGCCTAGTAACTGGCGGGAGTATGAGGCGCGAGATCTCGCTGTCGGCAAGCGACGCGGTACTTTTGACGGTGACGAAGAAGTAATCGCAAATCATAAATCTCAAATTCTCAAATGGGGTGATATACTTTTACCCATGCTTTCGAGTAACAATGACTATGCATTAGCACGAGTGATGCTGGATCATTCACTAAAAATTAAGCCAAAAGAAAAAGTCTTGATTGTGACGGCTGATGCGGGTCTACCACTTGCCAAGGCAGTGTTTAATGAGGTACTTACGCGAGGAGCGTATCCTATATTAGACGTGGAGGTGGCAGGATTGTCCCGGGCGTATTTTGAAAACGCCAATGACTGGCAGCTAAAGTATGTTCCCAAACAAGTTATAGAATCCAAACTCAAGTGGGCGGACGCATATGTCCGGATTGCGACGGAAGATAGTGGGCTCGAGCTCTCTGGCATTGATACCGAAAAATTGACGCTCCGGAGCAAGTTGATGCAACCGTACAAGGATATGATGGTAGATAGTGGGCGATGGGTACTGACATTTTACCCAACCGTAGGGATGGCCAAACAAGCCAAGATGTCGCTCCCGGCACTGCGCCAACACTATTTTGCGGCTTGTTTGGTGGATTACCAAGTGATGAAGAGAGAACTCCAAGCTTTGGAAAAACTGCTAGACTCAGGGGAAGAAATACGAATAATCGGCAAAAAGACGGATCTGCAGGTGAAGATCGGGGGAAGGTTGGCTCAGGCATGTTGTGGAGAGTGTAATTTGCCAGACGGGGAAGTATTTTTGGCGCCTTTAACAAATGGAGTAAATGGGAAAGTATATTTGGATTTGCCGACCTTGGCGTACGGGAAAGAGGTACGGGGGGTGTATCTAGAGTTTGAGGCGGGAGAGGTGGTTTGGGCGCAAGCTGATAAAGGTAATGAGGAATTGCAGAAGATGCTTGCAACGGATGCGGGAGCTAAACGACTGGGAGAGCTGGCGATTGGGACCAATTATCAGATCAAACACGCGATGCGGAGTACGATTTTTGACGAGAAGATTGG
>JAZDDW010000022.1:0-3141 GCA_043809365.1 bacterium | reverse complement strand
TGGGTGTACCCGCACTCGTTCCTCAATGTATGCAATATCTGGCATATCATCCATCGAGTAACGCCCCGCCAAGATATCTGCCATATGCAGGCGCAAGTCCTCGCTCCCCCACGTCTTGCCCTGCGAGTCTCTCCACTCCCCGCCGTACTCTCCCGGTCCCTCAATGACAATAATCCCCTCTCCCCCCAATCCATTATTAGGTTTAACCACAAAATCACTGGGTAATTTGAGAAGCTCAAATTTCTCTAGTTGCTCCATGGTTTTAATAATCGCAAAAGTGCGTGGCACCCTGATCTTGGCAACTGCCAATACTTTTTTGGTTAACAATTTAGAGTTGGCAATTTCTTTCCCCCTGCGGCTGTTATAAACCGAAGTATAGAGATGATTACGTGAATTCAAACCTAGTACGTCTCTTATCTTCATAACTCTCCCTTGCCTACTCTTCTTCATCTTCCTTGGCTATTCCCCGATACATCAAATACTCCGACAATCGGAGCCCCGTATATCTCCCCATAAACACATCAAATACCGCAACCCCAAAAAAGATGATTTCTGGATACAACAGCACCGCTCGCTGGACAATTTCTGATCCCAGTAAGAGTGACGATATCATGGCGAGGAAAAAAGTTTGCAAAATCAGCGCTCTCGCCTCACTCCCGCTTCTGCCCTGTTGAATATCAATAAAAGTCTCCGCCAGTAACATCAAGATCAAAATCGGGAAGATTCCGATACTCACCAATGAGCCCAATTCGGCTAATGAAGCCAAAAACAGTGTTACAAATACTCCACCCGACACCACCCACAGCAACAGAGACACTCTCGGTAAATATTGCAACTTGAGACCCCTAAGAACATTCCGCGCTACAACCGTCACCAGCAAAATTATGATAAATAATGCCACTCCCGCCCAAATACCTGTAGCCAAAAATGCCACCGACAACAGTGCTGGTGTAAGTATCCCAGCCCCGCGGATCCCGATCAAATGTCTAGCCGCCGCCACCATCGCCACAACCAGGGGAAACAGCAAAATGAGAACTACCGTATTGACCGGTACTCCATTTTTTACTGCCCTCGTTACCCCATATCGCAAAAAGTTTTTCCAGTTCAACTGTCCGACTGGATGGTCAAGAAGAACTTGCTCTAGTTTGCTCTTCACCTCGACCGTAGGTTGTGTTAGATCTTGTTTTGGCTCCACTGCCTTCTCTACAATTCCTGCCGGTGTTGCTACCTCACCCGACAACGTTGCCTCCGGTGGCATCACTTGCGCCCTTACCGGCATAGCCAACACACCAAAACAAAAAAACCAAGTGAGTATTCTTTTCATACTCACGCATTATATCAAAACTTGTCCCGAGTTTACCGAAGGATAGATCTTACAACGCCGCCTCGATCGCACTCCAGGGTTGAGCTCCCTCGACTACCTTGTCATTCACAAAGAAAGTTGGGGTCCCAAATCCCGCGGCCGGTGCCGCTAATTCCTGGACAAAGGCCATGTCTTCTGCTGGTTGGCCAACATATTTCTTGCTATCAAGACATGTTTGGAGTTTGCCCCCATCCACCGCCTTACCCAAAAGCTTCACTACTTTGGCTGATTGAGTCAAATCATTCTTTACAACATCATTCAAAAGATCATATCCTGCCTTCGTCATAAGAGCGTCATTGGCTTCCCAAAACTTGTTCTGTTCATGGGCACAGTAGAGTGCTTGGGTAGCCAGCTCTCCGCTCCCATGTCCCATCGAGTATAGGAAAATGAAGCTAGCTTCTCCTGCTTTCACCATTTTCTCAATCTCGGGTACTGCGGCCACATAAGTACCACCATCTTTGACCAACTTAAACTGGGTACTGGTATTATTGAGCTCTGGGTGCAGTCCACCCGCGATATGGCAGTATGGACATGATGGATCCGAGACCAAAGTAATTACTGTCTTCGCATCCCTATCTCCGAAGGTAATATGTTTTCCGTCAAATTTTTCTTTAATTTTGGCCAAATCCACGCTCGTTGGTGCTGTCGGCTGTGCCTCACCTTGTTGCGCTGTCTCCCCTGCCGTGACCCCTTTTTCCAAAAACTCCGTCTTAGTTTTATAGACCCCAAGAAAATACGCGCCCGCCACCAACAGAATTACCATTAAATACTGGGTGATTGCTTGCTTCATAGATCATCTCCATTATAACTTATACCTTTTACGTCCTACAACTATACCACACGGATCTGATTCGCCAATCGCAACATCTGTATCAAATTGGAGCAATTTGAGAATTTATGATTTGTGATTACTTTAGCAAATACCCCTGCCCCCGCACCGACCGGACTCTTTTTGGGTCAACTCCCATTTTCTGCAAAGCTACTCGCATCCGCTCCACCAGTTTGGCCAAGGCCCAAAAACTCTTAAACTCTCCCTCTCCCCACACTGCGTCTGCTAGCTCATCATAAGAGACAAGTTCTCCAAATTTCTCCATCAGTTTTTTCAGAATTATTTTTTCTTTCTTTCCCATTGCCTTATCAACTATCACATTTTTGATAAATATCTTCCCCCTCCGCAATTCCAGTTCTTTTTGCGGTACAACAATTCCCAGATTTCGCACATATTCCTCGCTCTCATGTCTAATTATTGGTTCTATCTGCAACAATTGTCTAAACACGGGAGCAAAATCTGGAAATAATTTTCTCATCACTGGACGTGTCATGATAAAGTCCATCAAAGCTTCTCGCTTACTCCAAGTCACTCCCAACTGTTCCCTCAATGGCATTAACGTATTGTTGACGATCATCGCCGCCAGATCACCGATACTTCTATCTGACCGTAGATAATAGTGTTTCGTGGACCAATATCCAGAAGCAATCGTCCCCATCTTCCCCACATCTACTTGAATTTTCCCGTGCATTTTCCTCGCCTCAGGCAAATAATGGTCTAGCTCTGTCCAAAATTCTTCTCCTACCTTCTCCCATTCTTTTCCCAATTTCTCGACTTCTACCTGTGCATATTTAGTTATCTCAGGAAATTGACCCGTCCCCCTTATATTAGACACATTGTGAAATACAATTAGTCTATACATAAGGAGGTCATAATGGCAGTCAAAAGATACCCCAGGAAGGTTCGTGATGAGATAGTAGCGCTGGTTAAGGCCGGGGAGAAAGTGATG
>JAZDDW010000021.1:0-16141 GCA_043809365.1 bacterium | reverse complement strand
TGTCCCGATGATATCGTCCGCCTCGTATCCTTCTTGTTCAACTTGTTTAATCCCCATCGCGGTAATTACCGCTTTGACCAGCGGAATCTGTTCTACCATCTCGGCGTCTGCCTTGGGTCGCTGTGCCTTATATCCCACGTATTTCTCGTGTCGGAAAGTCGGCTTGGGTAGGTCCCACGCCACCATCACATGCGTGGGGACCTCTGACTCTAGGGCCGACAGGAGAATCGAGGCTACCCCATACACCGCCCCCACAATTTCCCCAGTTTTTGAGGTCAACGGTGGATACGCATGATACGCTCGGTGCAACAATGCGCTCCCATCTACCAGTAGCAATTTTGTCGAATTTTGGGTCATGAATTATGAATTACGGTTAATAACACCCTTAATTAGACCATTAATAATTTTACTTACTACAACACTTAAATCGTGTGCTACTTGATAATCATCAAGTCTCAAATAGCGTACATCTCTGGCAACCATGAGTTGGTTCTGTAACTCGGTTAAAGACCCAAGTGACATTGAATAAAATTGAGATTTTTCCTTTGATGATTTTCGACTAAAACCTTCGGCGATATTAGAAGTAATAGAGACTACAGCTCTTCGCATTTGATCTATTAACGAAAATCTCTCTTTGTCAGGAAATTTATCCGTAATTTTATATATATTCAATACCAACTGATGTCCATACTTCCATGCATTTAAATCTGTAAAATTCGTTATTTTGTCATTTTTCCCATAATTCATAATTCAGTTCCCATAATTCATTTTTTCACCAAATAATCCAAATGCTTCTTCACCTCATCCAATTTATTATCCTGCTCATCCAGCCGCTCAAGCATTCGTTTCATATTAAAATCTTCTTGGTAGCGCAGTAGCTCTACCGACACAAACGCCATTACACTCCCAAACAGTACCACTCCAAATACTTCCAGTAGCGATGCCACCACTCTGCCCAATGTGGTCACGGGCACCATATCTCCATATCCCACCCCCGTTACCGTCGTGAGGGCAAACCAGAGACCATCCCCCTCATTCTTGATTTTTGCTCCAGCGGCCTTCTGTTCAATCGGCGCCATCAGTAACCCCAAAGCTACGACCGCCACCACCAGTACCATGAGGATTTGTCGGAAACGGATACTATGTGACAACTTCACCGCCACCTGTTTTACCTGACCATTACTCATACGCTACACTATACAGCTTTTTTTTCTTCACTTCCTCTTTCGTCACCTTTACAATTCTTTCAAACTCATCTCTCTCGAGTGACTCGGTCTTCATCAATTCTTCAACTACCCGGTCCATAGTTTTTCGCTCTTTCTTGAGAATTTCCATCGTAGTCTGTTCACACGCATTGACTATCCGTTTGACCTCTCTGTCAATCTCGGCCCGCTTGGAGTCCGACACATCTGTGGGCTCCATGTAGTTTCTCCCCCATTCCGAAAGTCCCTCTTGGGGACCAAAATCAATTGGCCCCAGGGGTGACATGCCATAGTCCACCACCATCGCGCGAGCCGTCTTGGTTACTTTATCAATATCGGAACTCGCTCCAGCCGTCAAATCGTTGTACACCAGCATCTCCGCCGCTCTCCCTCCCAGGAGTGTACAAATTTCTTCAAGTAATTCCGTTCTTGTTTCTTGATACTTATCTGCCGCCGGAGGAATGAGTGTAAATCCGAGCGCTCTCCCTCGCGACACAATCGAGATCCGGTGCACTGGATCGGTGTGGGTGAGAAAGTGAGTCACTAAAGCATGCCCAGCCTCATGGTACGCCGTCATCTTACGATCATCTTCCGTCTGAATTCTTTTTTTGGTTGGTCCCATCTTGACCTTCGTTGCCGCTTCTTCAATATCATCGAAGGTGATCTCACTACGATTTTCCCTGGCGATCAAAATTGCCGCTTCGTTCAACATGTTCTCTAGATCAGCCCCTGTGAACCCAACCGTTCGCTTGGCTACCCATTCCCAGTTAATCTCGGGCGCAAACGGCTTACCCTTCGCGTGGATAGCAAGCGTCGCCTTGCGTCCTTCGATGTCTGGCATGTCTAGCGTCACTCGCCTATCAAATCGGCCTGGTCGGACCAAGGCTGGATCTAACACATCTGGTCGGTTGGTAGCCGCCAGGACTACTACATTTTCTTTGGCGTCAAATCCATCCATCTCTACAAGAATTTGGTTGAGGGTCTGGTCGCGCTCATCGTGCCCCCCCATGCTCCCGTACCCCCTAGTCCGTCCAATTGCATCAATTTCATCAATAAAAATAATTGCAGGACTCGCTTTTTTCGCCGTCTCAAACAAGTCCCGCACGCGACTCGCCCCCACCCC
This sequence comes from bacterium, assembly GCA_043809365.1. Taxonomy (GTDB): domain Bacteria; phylum Patescibacteriota; class Microgenomatia; order UBA1400; family UBA12108; genus CAJAUT01. The sequence continues at coordinate 13,816 of JAZDDW010000021.1, read as the reverse complement.
AACAAGCATCTCCATAAACTCGGACCCCGCCATCGAGAAAAATGGCACCCCCGCCTCTCCGGCTACCGCTCTAGCCATCAGGGTCTTGCCCACACCTGCCGGACCAATCAGGAGCACTCCCTTGGGGGTCTTGGCCCCTACCTTAGTATATTTGTCTGGATGTTTCAAAAAGTCCACGACTTCCTCTAGTTCACGTTTGGCCTCATCTACTCCCGCCACGTCGCTAAACTTCACATTCTGCTTGCCCTTGGCAAATAGTTTTGCCTTCGATTTGCCCATCCCAAACATTCCACCCCCCATCATCCCTCCCTGCCCTCCTCCCCTCATCTGTCGCACAATCATCACAAAAAATAACGCCATGAGTAAGAACGAGAGGACATTGAGCACCCCTCCCAGCTTGTCCATAAAACTGCCATTGCGAATCGTAAAGTTAACTGTCGAGGGATCAATCTCATATTGGGTCAAGAGTTCGGTAAAACTCTGTCCTGTCTCTTTGTTACTAAACTTAATCGTTTGCTCTCCGTAATCCAAAATCATGCTATCTCCCACCACCTCCACGCTCCTCACCGCTCCAGATCTAATGTCCTCCATTACTTTGGTTGGGGTAATTGTGGCATCATTGACTCCCGAGCCCAACCACGACACAATCGCCGGCACAAACAAAAATAGAATCAGACTCCAAATAACCATTCGTTTGAGATCAAATCTAAAACTCCACATCTTCACTACCTTTTCCTCCACCTTCTTACCTTCTTTTTTCGCCATACCCGCCATTCTACCCTATCTTACCCCTGTCTCCAAGCGATAAAAGGACTCTCCTTATGTCCCAAGGTCTGACCTGCTCCCAAGGGTCTGACCTTAAAGGATGAGCCCAACCCCCGCTAAGCGGGGGAAGGTCAGACCCTTTCGGTACTAAAATCAATGAAATTCTGACCCCACCTCCACTTCCTCCCCAATTCTGACAATATACGGTTTGCCATCTTTGTCATCACACGCAAACAACATTCCTTGTGATTCGCCAAACGGCGTCATCTTGGGTGGGATGTTCGTCACCCACGCAGTCTTCACTCCTATTAATTCTTCTGGGCTGTACCACTCCTTAATCCCAGCAAATATCGTCCGAATTTCATGCACTTGCCCTTCCGAAGCCTTTGGCGTAGGAGGGCCAAATTCCACTTCAAATTTAATTAACTTCTCACTCCCCTCTGGCACACTCGCTTGTACGATTGTCCCCACCCTTATCTCAATTTTTGCATATTCATCAAAGATTATTGTTGGCTTCATATATTATGATACCAGATTATTTAACGATATAATGATTTAAATCATTATATCGTTTTAAGCATTAGTTTAATTTATTATTTTCCCCAATCACTCCGTAAACTTCTGTGAGTGTTTGGCTCGCCAACTTCCTCGCCTTCTCTGCTCCCTCGACCAAGATCTTCCTCACCAACTCCATATCTCCCTCGAGTTCTTTTCTCCTTGCTCTCATCTCACCAAACTTGCACTTGTGTGCAGCTACTAGTTTTTGCTTCACTTCTACATCCCCCACTATACCTTCCCGATATCTCTTTTTTAACTCCTCCACTTCTTCCTTATTCTCATTCATCAAATCATGATAAATAAATACTGTATTCCCCTCCACTTTCCCTGGATCGGTCGCCTTTAACCTGTTTGGGTCGGTAAATGACCTCATGATTTGCTTTTCAATCACTTTTTCATCTTCAAAAATTCCGATGGTGTTCCCTAGCGATTTACTCATTTTCCGCTCCCCATCTGTCCCCACAATCCTCCCCACTTCGCGAGAAATTAGTGGCTCCGGCAGTGGGAAAGTGCTGGTTTTGTAGGTTTTGTTAAAGTTTGCCGCGATATCACGCGCGAGCTCAATGTGTTGGCGCTGATCCTCGCCAACCGGCACTCCATACGGCTTATACAGGAGAATATCCGCCGCCATCAGGATCGGATAGTTAAACAGCCCCATGTTAATTGATTCTTCACTCGCACCTACCTGCAATTTATCCTTATACGCATGCATCCTCTTCATCTGCCCGTACGAAATATAATTCGCAAGCACGACAGCCAGTTGCGAATGTTCGGGAATATCAGACTGCCGAAAAAACACACACTTGCTTGGATCAAGGCCAAGTGCCAGGTAATCCAAAACCACTCCGGTAATATTTCGTTCGAGATCCTCTCGGTCGTGTACTGTAGTCAGGGCATGGAGGTCGGCAACAAAATAATAGGTCTCGTGGCTATCTTGCAACGCGATCTGTGGCGCCACCGCCCCAAAATAGTTACCAATGTGCAACTGGTTTCCAGATGGTGTAATACCGGATAAAATTCTTTTCTTCATATTTCCTCCATTTATATATTGTACCCGTAATCTTGTCTAACTCCAAATTCACAATATTGTCACCAATTTGTCATCATGTTGACATACAAAATAATTCCTGATAACATCAGATCATGAGCTATTTACCTATTCTAAATACAGTCTCTGCCAGAGAGCTTCAGCGCGACTACAAATCCATCTTCATTAAAGCCAAGAAGACCAAAGAACCAATCATGGTCATTGGCAACAATGAACCTCAAATCATCATGTTAAGTCCAGACACATTCAAACGCTATTCAGACTCTCTTAGTCGCCAAGAGCTCTGGGAAACCATTGCCTCTATCCAGGCTGACAATCCCAACACCAACGAAAAAGAGGTTGAAGCTGACGTCCTCGCAGCCATCAAAAGAGTTAGAATGAAAGTATATGGGAAATCTCCTCGTCGTTCTCGATAGTAATGTTGTCATCAGCTCACTCCTACATTCAAATGGCAACTCAAGTAGAGTAATTGAACTTTGGAGAAAGCAATCTTTCCAAGTTCTAATCTCAAATTACATTTTATCCGAAGTAAAAGACACGCTGTGTGACAAGAAACTCGTCCAAAAATATCATCTATCGTCTGTCAAACAAGCGCGACTACTAACCCAGTTATATCATTCTGGCCAATTATCAGATCCAATCAGTCCATTCTCTCCAACTTCCCGTGACCCAAAAGACAATCCTATTATTCAACTTGCTTTAGTGGGACACGCGCAATATCTAGTCACTGGCGACCAAGACTTACTCGTTCTCTCAAAAAATAAATCTATCCAGCCTCTCCAAATTATCACACCCGCCGAATTTATTACTCTATTTACCTAATTTTTACACGAGCATCTCACTTTTAGGTGTTCTACTTGACAGCTCTCTCTGCAAAATATGCCCTGTGGTAAAACCCTACTTCCAACCCCTTTTCTTAACCAACCCCAATATTTCTATTACCATCTGTTTTGGCCACTCCCAATTTACCCATGAATCCAATCCCCCTCCCTCACTATTGCTTTCAAACAGCTGTCTGACTCTATCGCGTTCTAATAGCAAAGTAGTTTCTAAAGCTTGCCTTTCTTGATCTCGCAACTCCGGTGGAGACGAAAACCATTCTGTTTCGTATTTTTCTCTTATCTCTTGTGCGTGTGCTCGTACAACTCCCTGTACCTCTCCCCACTTTTGAGCTTTCTTCTCGGCGTAGTCCATTGGCACAATTCTACTCTAGTGTTACAATACAAGAGTACTTTAATAACGCGCGGGGTAGTGTACGGTGCACGTGAGGCTCATAATCTCACAGGCTGGGTTCAACTCCTAGCCCCGCAACAAATAAAAACCCCGCTAAGCGGGGTTTTTTGTAAGTAGCAGAGATGGGGATCGGACCCATGACCTCGGCGTTATGAATGCCGTGCTCTAACCAACTGAGCTACCCTGCCTTCGCTAAAGCTACGGCAGGCAAGCCTGCTTTTACTTTACTCGTTTATTCTATCATTCACCCTTGAGAAAAACCAAGTTTACAACACCAGTAGTCCCACCAGTCCAAGCACCAAGAAAATCAACCCTACTGATACTGTCCCTACGGTTACTTCGAATACTCCGGTTGTCGGTACTCCCTCCGTAGTGTCCGGCATTACAGTTCGCGCAGAAGGAGAAGCAGAAGCTCTGGTTGAAGCCGTAGAAGACGAAGATGCCCTCGCCGATGCCGAAGCCAGAGCCAAAGTGCTTCTAGATGGAGATGGACTTGGACTACTCGGTGTCCAATCCTCATCCTCATATTCATAGTCACCATAATCTGGTTCGTCGATTACATTCACTTGTGGAGCCCGGGGCAATGCCGAAGCTGAAGCCATAGGTGAGGGCATCATACTCGCGACCGAGCTCGGAATAATCGCTCGTACCGATGATTTGGGAGCCACCGCCGTTTTCTTGACTGGTTGCACCGATTGTTGATAAACCACGATTCCCAAGCCCACCCCCAACACAACACAGGCCAACACCACCCATATCAACCTCGATTTTTTGGCCACTTTAACAGACACACCGCTACGTGCTGATTGCATCTGTGTAATATCCTTTGCGCCTTGATCTATCACTTTACCTATCATGCCAGAGTTATCTGATGCGGTCAATCATCTCCTCTTTCCTCCCCAAAATTAGTTGGTGCCGCTCTCCCCCACTCCCATCAATTTCCTCCAAAATTATTCGAAATCCTGCTTGTTCAACCAGTTGATGATTTTTGGCAGTCCCCCACTGACTCGACCACATGGGTTCGTTGCACAACACATGTTCTCCTTCAAATTCCCGATCCCCCATAGTCAGCAGTAACATACCTCCAGATGGCAAATAACTGGCCATAATTTGTAACAATTTTGCATGTTGAGTCCGAGGGAGGTGAAACATGGTATAAAACGAGATTACTGCTTGCGCCTGATATTCTCGAGGTTTTAGTTCATTAATATCTCTCACTATATACTCCCCCTGCGGACAGTTTTTCCTCGCCAACTTGATCTGTTGACTCGAAATATCTATGCCTACAACCGAGTGACCTGCCTTTAGCAAAATGTCATCCACCGGTATCCCTGCCCCACAACCCAAATCTAGGATCGTTGCCTGCCTTGGCAAATACTTGATTAATCTGTGAACATATTTATTCGTTTTTAGTCTCCCCCGCTGATCTAGATACTGCCTCGCCATTTTATCGTACCCCGCTCTCACAATACCCTGTTGCATACATAGTATAATAACCCATATGAAATACTTAGTCGGTATTCTCGTGATTCTAGTAATTATCTTGACCGGTGTCGTCAGCTACCTTGCTGGTCGTCAAAACATCATGCCCAACCCCTCCCCATCTCCCACCTCGACCGCCATAGCTTTAGCGACGGCGGTTCCCGTTCCATCTCCCAGTACCATTACCCAAACGGTTCGTGGCGGCGGCGTTCTCTCTTTCCCCCACTACGAACTCACAATCCCTGCCAACTGGACCATTAAACGCGAAGTTCCTGGTCCAGATAGCGAACGTCTCATTTTAGACGGTGGCTCACTTGGCATTACTATCCTGCAAGGCGGGTTTGGTGGTTCGGTCTGTCTCTTCCCCGGAGACTCCGACTCCGAAGGACCCTCCGCTCGCTACACTAGTTTTGTCGAAATTACTAATCAGAGTGGCGACAAATTTAGGCGGAGTACGCCAGTCAGTGGCAAGGGTTTTGCTCTTTGTCAACTCTCCCAATATGGCTGGGGTGCCCCCACCCTCTACGGCGCTATCTCACTCAAAACTCCCGCCTCTCCTACCCCAGAAGATCTCAGTACCCTTGACACAATTTTGCGCTCCCTCACCAAGCTCTAATCAATAAACGTCAAAGCCACCCCAGTCTTACCCACGCGTCCTGTCCGACCAATCCGGTGAATATAATCCTCATAGGTCTCCGGAAGTTCGTAGTTGATCACGTGGGACACACTATCAATATCCAGTCCCCGCGCCGCTACATCGGTGGCCAAGAGAATCTGCACTTGATTGCTCTTAAAAGCTTGGAGTGCTCGCTGTCTTTGCGATTGCGACTTGTTCCCGTGGATCGAAGTGGCTTTAAAACCCCTCGCTTCCAGTTCCCGAGTGAGTCTCTCCATTCCATGTTTAGTTCGGCCAAACAATAAGACTTTCTCAAACTCTGGTCTTATCAACATCTCATGTAAGACTTCGACCTTACTGCGTCCGTTCAGTTTCACGATGTCTTGGTTTACGTTCTCCGATGCTCCTTGTGACTCCACTTGGATCATCACTGGATCATGCAAAAATTCGCGCGCAATTGCTCTAGCTTTCTCACTCATTGTCGCCGAGAAAAATAACGAGTGTCGCTCTCGTGGCAACTGGCGGATCAAATCTCGCATCTCATTCACAAATCCCATATCTAACATCCGATCCACCTCGTCCAGCACAATCGTGTGATAATCAAAAAGTTTGAGCTCTCTGCGCTCCGAAAGATCTTTGAGTCTCCCCGGAGTCCCCACCACAAATTGAGGGTTACGGCGCAGTTCGCGAACCTGCCGCCTAATATCCACTCCCCCAATACAAATCGTAAAGAATGCTCGAGTACCAAATGCGTAACTCTTACCCTCTTCCATGATCTGGACTGCAAGCTCTCTTGTTGGGGTCACGATCATGACTTTCTGTCCCGGATTCTTCATAACCTTATCAATGAGTGGCAGTAAAAAGGCCGCCGTCTTCCCCGTTCCCGTCGAGGCCAGCCCTATGACATCGCGCCCAGAGAGTACCACCGGGATCACCTGATCTTGAATCGGTGTTGGCTTGTCATAACCTTTATGTATGACGTTTTTCTTTATCTGCTCATTCATGGCAAACTCAACAAATGTATGTTTGGGGGTATATTCCCGGCTCTCAACTGTAGAAGCTTGTTTTACCAGCATGGCTGGCGAGACACTCATGTATTTAATTTTGCCTCGGCCGCCGTAGCCTCCGGCGAAGGCTGGCCTACCGCCTCCACGATTACTCCCGCCAAACCAGCTTCGCTTTTGCGACATATATTATCCTTCGACACTACTATCAGTTAGGAAAGATCTTCAAAGTCCGAGCCTCAAAAACCTCGCGCCTACATTAGCTGCGTCATAAATTAACTAGATCACATTATACCACACTACTTATACTCTTTGATCTCCCGGGCGACATTGCCCGCAAAAGTCAGGAGTTCTTCATTCGTCAGTCCAGATCCGGAAGACCGGTCAATACTCACAAACTTCATATCGCCTAGCACCAAATAGATGGTGTTGATTGTCCCATTTTCTTGCTTTACCACCAGGTTCCGCATAGGGATAGCTCCACTCTCTTCGGTCGTCCTCCCCATCATTTCCTGCCCCTTTTTCTGATTATCGATACCCAAATACTCAAACACTAACAGCACATAATTATCTTGGTCGTCCAAGACATATTTACAGTTAAACAAACTCTCATGTTCTGGTGGTTGGGTTTTCACAATTGGTCTACCCAGTGCATTCTGCACGAATTGTCGGGTAAACTGCCCACAAATATCCTCCACCACATAGTAGCTTTTATCCTGTCTCGAAGGCTCTCCCGGATACTCGACAAAACAATTGGCTAGCTGCTTACCTGGATCGCCGTAACCCTCAATTTGGATTGGCCTTTGCGCACACGAATCCAAATCCCTTATTGGCTCTCGCTCTCCTTTCCCCCCACTCGTCCTCTGCTCTATACTCGCCGGACTACCCACTTTACCACACCCAGAAAGCAATACTCCCGCCACAATTACCAAACCCAACTTCCACCATTGTTTTTTCATCTTTCCTCCTACCCCACTTTCTTAGGGTTCAGCTCGCCTTTAATTTTCTGGTATTTATCGCCTATTTTTGCTGTCGCATACACATTTGCCATCACCGGGATCTTTCTCTCCTCTCCCTTGGTCGTTTTGATGTACAGGGTATAAAAATGTTCCTCTCCCTTCTCCCCCATCTTATCTTTTGTGTTGTGCGACTTGTCCACAACCTCTCCCTCCCACTCGTCTTTTCGTGCGTTACTTGCCAGTTTTCCCACTAGACGGAAAAACCAAATTATCCCCAGCAGTAACGGTACAAATATCAGCAATAGTGGTGCCATAATTACCCATTTCATAACTTTTACCCTCCGTATACCGTATTATAGTATTATTCTAACAATTTATTGGAGGATATCTATGTCAGAACCCAAGTATCTCGATGAAGCATTCAAGGCTATTTGTGAAGAAATGCTCACCACCTTTATCAAAAAACATCGAGACTACGGCAAAGGCAACATCCTCTCGATCAAGGAGCTCGGCATCGCCTTCCGCGAGTCAGAAAAAGTCGAGCGGCTCAAAAACCTACTCATGGATCAAAGTAAAACTCCCGCCAATGAAAGTATCGACGATAGTTGGCTCGACGTCGCAGTTTACGCCGTGATCGCCAAGATGTTTAGGAAGGGTTGGTTCCAACAACTTGAAATGAAATCATAGACGTTCTGTCTTGACTAATCCGAGGGGAAAATGCTAAGATATCGCCAAATTTACTCGACACCGACTATGTTGAACAGAATCATCTTTTTCAGCCTTCTCTTCCTTCCTGCTTTTATTGTTGTCCCCAAAGTCTCCGCCACAGAAGTTGAATTCTTTGATTCTACTAACCATTATCTTGGTGCCTGCCAATTGACCGATAAGTCCGCTTGGGAATTGACCGAGGACGTCCAAGTCACCAAATTCCAAGTCTGGTACAACTGGAGCCAAGGAGAAACCACCCTTCCCGTCCAAGTCTTCAAAGACGGCGAAAAATTCGCCGAGTTTACGGCGACCCGCGCCAGCTGCGATCCCTATCAACAACTTTGGTGCAATGCCGATTATGCCATCAACAAATTATTCCCCAAGGGTAAATACACCACTGTGATTCCCAACGCCAAACAGTGTCTCAAGCCAGGAGGCACCGGTGCCATCCGATTATACAAAGAAGGTGGGGTCACCCCTTCCCCCTCCGCCACTCTCTCCCCCTCCGCCACTCAGTCCCCCCCTCCTCCCGCTTCGCTCGCTCCCACCCCCACCCCCACTTCAATTTCTAGTTGTAATTGCAAACAAACTACCATTATCGTCAGCGCAGTGGCTGCTTCCACGCTCACCTCCCTACTTGTCTCCCTCCTCCTGAAAAAACTCCTTTAAGCAGAAAGCTTCCCCCCATTCACTATCTAATTAGTCCCAATCCAATCACTCCGACAATTATCAGATAGAGTGCGATCAAATAATTGAGAAATTTCGGGAACATCAGAATCAAAATGCCAAAAAGCAACGAGGCTAGCGGACTCAAATTGGTTGAGAGATTCATATTTCCCTCACTTTCTTTTTGACCGTTTTGGTTACTTTCTCGGCCGATTTTATGGCTTGATTAGCCACTTTTTTGATTGTAGTCTTCCCCTCTTTTACTTCAGTTTGAGTTCTCTCTGCATATTTATGTACAAAGTCTTTTGCTTTCTGAAAGGCTTTCCGTATTTTTTCTTGATTCTTTTTATCCGAGAGAGCCACAACCCCAGCAATCACCGCCCCAGCTCCTACCACCGCTCCGGTAACTGCCGCCCTAGCTGTCCCCTTTCCGTTGTTTTCTTTCATATTCTCCTCCTTTATAGGCCTACTTTCTTAATAACTGTTACCTTGGGTAAATACGCAATCAAAGCTTTTTCAACTAGACTAGTCAGCGTGAGATCTTTCACTACCGCCTCCGCCCTCGCATGCTTCAAAATCGCCGGATTTAGGAAAAGTGTGACTCTTTGTTTATCATCAGTTGTCATAATTGATATAGTACCACTAGTTGTAGTAGTTGTCAACACCGACTATTACCGTCAATACACGCCTGCATTGTATAATTCATTATTAAGTATCTCCCTACTATGCAGTCACACGATTTAGAGCGCATCTTTACTCATTGCTACGACACAAACTCGTGGGGTGATCAAGAGAGTGTTTCTGGATCCGGTTCCACTGTAAAATACACTCAAAATATTCGTCGGGTACTACCCAATCTCATTCACAAGTTGAGAGTTAAATCCATTCTGGATGCTCCTTGTGGAGATTACAATTGGTTCAAACTAATCAAGTGGAAGACCCCAATTACCTATCTTGGTGGAGATATTGTTGCCACTCTCATAGAAAACAATCAGCGTCTTTACCATAACAAAGACACACAATTTATCCAATTAGATATTGTGCATGACAAGTTGCCAAGTGCAGATTTGTGGCTTTGTCGAGATTGTCTTTTTCATCTATCCAATCGGGATATTATGCAAACTTTGGATCATTTTCTCAACAGTCACATCAAATATTTACTCACATCAACTCATCCCAACTGCCTCAAAAACACAGACATCGTCACGGGGTCCTTCCGAGAACTGAATCTGCGATTACCGCCCTATAATTTTAGTGAGCCAATCACCACCATTAACGATTGGATCAAGGGATACCCCGTCAGACAGCTTGCCCTGTGGGATAGGACAACCCTCAAAATCTCCGCGTAATAATCTCAACTTTTAAAGGCAGAGTATGTCATACTAACTGCATATTCTTCCAAAAATGCAGGCGTTTCTTTGTAAATAGTGACGTCAGTAAAACCAGCTTCCCTTAATAGATTTAAATATTCCTCTTTTAGAATTGCTCCACTAACACAACCCACAAGCAACTCTTTGTCGTTTTTTATTTTTTCGGGTAATGACCTTATCAACACGACATCTGAAACCATCAATCTTCCACCTGTTTTCAGTACCCGATATGCTTCCTTAAATACTTTATCTTTATTCGGAGCAAGATTGATGACGCAGTTTGAAATAATTGCATCAATTGTTGCCCCATCAATGGGTAGTGATTCTATATCACCTTTTCTAAACTCCACATTGGAATAATTGCCCTTGCTAGCATTTTCCCTTGCCTTTTCCAACATCTCATCAGTCATATCTACTCCAATAACTTTCCCTGTCGTCCCGACTTTGGGGGAAGCTAAGAAAGCATCAAAACCAGCCCCAGAACCCAAGTCAAGAACAACCTCGCCTTCCTTCAGGGAAGCAATAGCGGTAGGATTTCCACACCCAAGACCAAGATTTGAACCTTGTGGTGCTTTGTCCATTTCAGACTGCGAATATCCCATCTTGCCCGATTGCCTTTGAGCTTTATTGTTTGAGTCGCATCCGCAATTGCAACAGCATTCAGACGATTGAGCTATTTTTGCGTAAGATTCTTTTACTACTTTTTTAATTGGGTCTACTTTCGCCATATCTTTACATTGTATCAAATTAATCTTGAAGTTATTCAATCGAACAATCCAAAAAACTGGCTCCCCATTCCTGATCTTATACGAACAATCCCTGGGTTACTTGCAAAATTTTCTCCTAGAAGAATCAATCTCAGCCTGTCTAGCCAATAATTGTTTACGAAATATATCTTTGGCAGTCTGTGAATAAAATCTATTTTTACTTCGGAACTCTAACAGCTTTAGAAGTGTAGAGTTATATGACTTCGCATCGCTATAGAATGCTTCTTTATAAATATCAGCCAACGTATCCGCATCTATCAGCATTTGTTTTTCCTTCTCTTGGGGATCAACAAATTTATGCGCGACCACTGTCTCCACAATTTTCTCAATCCGATCTCTGTTAAAACCTAGCTCCAGCAAGATCTTCCTAATAATTGCTGGAGCTTTCGCAACGTGTTGCTCTAGCGCCTCTTGTTTCTTTGTCTCGTCATCTGACATATGTTACCAAATAGCTATAATGACATTATGATCAAATTCCTCTCATCAATCTCGCGCTACGTCATTTTATTTCTCATCATCTTCTGTGTAGCAACATGGATGACACTACAGCTCAACCTCACTAGTCTAGGGCAAAAACGCCAGATCCTAACTAAAGTTACCGATTCATCACTCATTACTCTGATCAAAGAAAAAACAGGCTTACAACTCGAATCTTTTCAAATTATTGCGTCGGATCAACCCCACGCCGCCATGATTGGTGTCCCAGGACACCCGTTCATGACAGTCTCTAGCAATCTCAACGACACTTTTACGGGTAGCGAAAAAGAATATGTCGTTCTCCACGAGACCGGACACTACCTCCTTAACCACACCGTTAAAGAGATCCTATTTGGCTTATTTCTTTTTGTCATTGGTTGTTTTTTCATTCACAAACACCGCAAGCTTTATCTCATCCCAATTATCGGGATCACTTTTGGCCTGCTCTGTATCCAATATGGCATGGTGAGCGAAAAGGAGGCAGACCGTTTCGCCGTTGCACGTATCACCGATCCAAACGGCATGATCACTTCAACAGAAAAATTCCGCGCTGGACATCTCCCGCCGCTCGACGACTACTCTCCCCTCTGGCCCATCTTCTATAGGAGCAACCCCTACCACGTCCGCATCGACATGGCCAGGCAAGAAATAATAACTCGGGGCAATCAGTCAAATTAGATTAATTGACCTATAGTAACTAGTATGCTAAAATCACCACAGATGACATATAAACGCTTTGATAGAAACGATTTCGCCGCCGCGAGACATCATTCCGATGTCTCCATTGTCATGTCATAATTTCCACTCAAGCCATAGGAACAAAGCATCGCAATCACTGCCCTCTTTGTTTGTACTCTCGCCATCTCGATCTTCAGACTCCAGGCGACAGAAGGTCTACCTGTGGAGCTAGGATGCAACCCATCGGCCTCACTCTCAAAAACATTACCACTAACCATTTTACTGGCCGAACAAGTGGAGAGCTGATGATCGTTCATCAATGTCTACGTTGTGGCCACTTGTCATGTAATCGTATCGCCGGAGACGACTTCCCCAACGCGATCATCGCCCTCCTTTTGCCTCTAGACTCATCTATTAATTGCACCAATCACCACCTATTAACCAAGATAGATATCGAAACGGTCATGACAGCTCTGTTTGGCTACAACCACGGACAACATTGGCAGTAACATCTAAACAACTAGATACTCCCATACTCTTTGCCACAACTGATGGATGATATTTGAACTTATTTCACCAAGCTTTTGCTAATACCACCACCATTAGAGATAGTACAACAGTCGCCAAAATAACTAATCCCCACATCAATAAAACCTTCTTTTCTTCAGACAATTTATTCTTTTTCGATAATAATATGGGGGGAATAAAAACAAAGAAAAATAAAAATGGAAAAATTGATGAATCGTCGCTTACACCATTTGTCACAGAACTGGACAGTTTCCCAAATACGAGAAATTGCATAAGCAAAAATATAACTTGAAAAACAATCAAGGCCGTAAGTATATTAACCGCCAATTTTTTATTTTTTAATAAAACTTTCATATTTTGATTATATCAAGAAGGGTTCGAGCGTCCACCAGGGGTTACCAAAAACCGAGGCTAATTTTACTGGCTCGAGAATCGTAACTCTAATATAACCACGCAATTGTCTTATATTTCGTGCCACTCCGAAGCATTTTTGCGTAGTGTGGTCAAGGCTTTCTCTGATTTCAGACTAGTAGCTCAAGTCAGAGAAGAAATAGAAAAAGTGAATATTTATTGGCTTTCCTGACATTTATTGCTTGAGTTACAAAAACACTTAAAACTGGATGGTAAACTTTTTGCCAGATTTTCAGGTAATTTTTCACAACTACTACAGGTCTTAGAATAATTTAGCCCCGTACAGTGAACTCGCCCGGCAGGGTCACCTTGATTTTCAATGTACCAAACACAGCTCTCGTTATTATCGCAATAATTAAAGTCATTCTTATCAAGAATAATTTCTGTACCAACCTTAACGTTCTTTTGTTCAGTTTTTTGCCGAGAATTTGAAATCGAATAACCAATGAATATAAAACAAACCACAATTATAAAGAGGGCAATAAAAAGTATTTTTCGCATCATACATATATTACCAAACCTGGTATATTAAGTGCCAACTGGCTC
>JAZDDW010000020.1:0-3083 GCA_043809365.1 bacterium | reverse complement strand
TGGCCGCCGTCGTAGAGGGACATGGCGAGCATCTTGTCGCCAGGATTGAGCAGGGCGGCGTAGACGGCCAGGTTGGCAATACTGCCGGTCACGGGCTGGACGTTGACGTGCCAAATTGATTCATCGAGGCCAAAGACTTGGAGGGCACGTCGCTCGACAAGGGATTCGATCTCGTCGATATATTTATTGCCTTGGTAGTAGCGCTTGCCAGGCTGGCCCTCGCTGTATTTGTTCATGAGAACACTCCCCACGGCTTCTTTGACGGCCTCACTCACAAAGTTCTCACTCGGAATCATCTCGAGTTCGTCGTGTTGGCGAGCGTCCTCGGCGGTGATGAGCGCGTAGATTTCGGGGTCGGTTTGCTGTAGATTCATGATTTTATTATATCTCAATTAAAGTGATCCGCATGATCTCAAACGCAAAACCGATAATAATTTTCTGGTGAAAATTTTATCTCGATTCTCGGCTACCCGCCTGCGAAGCGTTTTGCCACTTGAGACACGCGGATCGCTTTTGTTTGATAGAATTACATGATGATATTTAATGGGAAGGAATTTGCACGAGAAATTGAGGAACGAGTAAGAATAGATGTGGCGAAAATGACGAGAAAGCCCAAGATTGTCTCGATATTGGTTGGGAGTGATCCGTCGAGTGTGCTGTATACCAAACTAAAAATGGCAGCGGCGAAACGGGTGGGGATAGAGTTCGAGGTAGAAAGAATGGTCAATGATCGATGGACGATGGACAATTTGACGAGGATAATTAAAGAAATTGGAGAGCGCAAAGACGTGACGGGTGTGATGGTGCAGTTACCTTTGCCGGAGTACTTTAAGGGAGAGACCCTTAAAGTGTTGGGGGCGATACCACTCAAGAAGGATGTGGATGGGTTGCGGTGGGAGGAGTCCAAGATAATGCCGGCGACGGTGAGGGCGGTTTTGGCAATATTAGACAAAATCGCGGAATCACAAATCTCAAATTCTCAAATTCTCAAATCGGGCAAGTGCGTCGTGGTGGGGGCAAGGGGAATAATTGGCAGACCACTTACACACTATTTGCGAGAACGGGGTTGTCAGGTGAGCGAAGTGGAGTGGGATACACCGGATGCGGCCGATCTGATCAGGGCGGGGGAGGTGGTAATTAGCTGTGTGGGCAAAGAGGGAGTGGTAACGGGAGAGATGGTGGCAAAAGGGGCGATTGTGGTGGATGTGGGATCCCCAAAACCAGATATGACGGCGGAAGTGTATCAAAAGGCATCAGTGGTAGTACCATCGCCAGGTGGGGTGGGACCAGTGACAATCGCGTGTTTGCTGGAGAATGCGGTTTCTATGTTATAATTCTGGAGTTAGTAAATTCACATCTAGAGACAATCTCCTGTGTAAGGGTCACTAGAGAAGTATAAGGAGATGAATATATGGCAAAAGCCAAGGTTAGTAAAAAAGTCGTAAAGGCCAAGGTCGAGAAAAAAGTTGCCCCAAAAGTTGAGAAAGTAGCCTCCCTAGAAGTGGATGGTTTGCCAAGTCTCAAGGAAATGCTTGAAGCTGGGGTTCATTTTGGGCACTCAGTGAAAAGACGTAACCCAAGGATGGACGAATACGTCTACGCGATCAAAAATGGGGTGCAGATTTTTGATTTAGTGAAAACTAGGCAGTGTTTGGCAGAGGCGTGCGCGTATGTGAGTGAACGAGTGGGAGCGGGAGAGGAAATACTTTTGGTGGGTACCAAGGGACAGGCGGCTGACACGATCAAGGCCGAGGCAGAGCGGATGGGAGTGGCCTTTATTACTACCCACTGGGTGGGAGGATTGTTTACTAACTGGGAACAGATCAAAACTCGGGTAGATAAACTCATTGAGATGAAGAAGAAGTTTGAAGCGGGGGAGTATAAGAAATATACCAAGAAAGAACAGGTCTTGCTCAAAAAAGATATGGACAGACTCGAGCGGATGTATGGGGGACTAGTGGGCCTCAAGGGCCTGCCAAAATTGGTCTTTATCGTCGACCCTACCCGCGAGATTACAGCCATGCGAGAGGCGACTCACCGCAGTATTCCGGTCGTGGCAATAGTCGATTCCAACGGTGATCCTCGAGGCATTGTGCGAGTGATCCCGGCCAATGATGATGCACTCAAATCGGTTGTCATGCTGGTCTTGGCCGTGACTAGAGCTGTGGAGAAAGGATTAGCTAAATCAAAAATCATAAATGCTAAATCATAAATGGGGGACATATTATGACAATTACTGTAGACCAAATTAAGAAGTTAAGGGAGGAAACGGGGGCGGGAATCATGGATGTGCGTAAAGCCCTCACTGAATCAGGGGGAGACAGCGCAAAAGCGAAAGCATGGATTGAGAAAAAAGGGATGAAACGAGCAGAAGAGAAAAGTGAGCGTGAGACGATGGCTGGGCATGTATTTGCTTACGTGCACTTTAACGGGAAAGTAGGAGCACTGGTCAAGCTCGCCTGTGAGACTGATTTTGTGGCCAAAACCGAAGATTTCCAGAAATTGGGTAAAGAGGTCGCAATGCAAGTAGCTTCGATGAAGCCAAAAGACATGGCGGAATTGCTGAAACAGGATTACCTCAAAGACTCTGGTAAAACAGTCGAAGAGTTGGTTAAAGCGGTGTCAGGCAAGGTAGGAGAGAACATTCGCGTGATCGCGATCGCGGCACTGTAGTAATCACAAATCATAAATTCTCAAATGCTCAAATTGAGAGCATGATAGTGGTATCATATTAAGATGTTGACGATATTGGTTTTGTCTATTTTGGTACTTTTGCATGAGCTGGGGCATTTTTTGATGGCCAAGTTGTTTGGGATTGGGGTAGAGGAGTTTGGGATTGGATTGCCACCTAAGGCGCTGACTTTGGGAAAGAGAGGAGAGACGGAGTATACCCTGAACTGGTTACCCATCGGGGGGTTTGTACGGCTTGCTGGCGAGGACCATCCTTCGCCTGAAGGCTTCGGAGTGGCAGGACCATTGATTTCTAAAGTCGATAGATTACTTCACCCAAAAATGTTTTTTGCAAAACCGGCCTGGCAGAGGGCCCTGGTAATTATCGCCGGGGTAGTTATGAACTTCCTAAT
>JAZDDW010000019.1:0-22998 GCA_043809365.1 bacterium | reverse complement strand
CAAAAGTTCGGGGATGAGTATCTCCATGATCCCAGTATTAACCATCAACTGAATGCCGTCAGTCGCGTGCTCGGTAGCAAGCAATTTCATCACTTCCGCCCCCGTCCTCTCCCAAGAGATTTCTTTGAGATTGGGTACTTTTTCCTTGAGCGCGGTGAGCGTCTGCTCTTCGATGGTGAACCCGAGCTGGGCGGCGATCCGGATCGCTCGCATGATCCGCAGGGCATCTTCCTCAAATCGCTCGCTTGCTATTCCCACTGCCTTGATTATTTTATTCTTGATATCCTCTTGCCCTCCATACGGATCCACCAATTTACACTCAAACTCATTGTTCACCGGAAAACTGGAAAACTGGAAAACTGGAATACTCAATGCTATAGCATTGACCGTAAAGTCGCGCCGCCTCAAATCCTCCTCAACCGTTTTCCCCCATACGACACTATCTGGCCTACGTTTATCCGAGTAGCCCGACTCCGATCGGAAGGTTGTGATGTCATATAGTTCCTCGTCTTTAATCTCGCACTCTTTTAGACCAAACTGCTTTCCGATATGTTTCCCCGCTACCTTCACCGTCCCGTATTCATTGTCATAAAAACACTCATTAAATAAAGGCTGGATTTGCTCGGGCGTAGCCGACGTCGTCACGTCCCAGTCGTAGGCCGGGATCCCAAGTAGGAGGTCTCGTACCGCTCCTCCAACAATCCACGCCTCGTATCCTTTCGCTTCCAGAGCCTCAACAATTTTGACTACCCCAGCGTCCAACTTGAACTTCATATCCTCATTATAACTCAGAGTAAGATGCCTTGCCCGCCGTAGCCCGTAAGGGCGAAGGAGGGTAGAATGTCTATATGGATATTCGTGTCAAAACCAAAGTAACGACTGATGCCACTGCCGAGGAGATTTTCCAAACTATTCTAGAGAGTAGGGGATACCAAACCCAAAGCGAGCAGGATACATTCTTGCATCCTCCCGCTCCCACGCTCGATTTTCTCCTTAGAAAGTCCGGTCTCAAAAAGACCACTCTCAAAAAAGCCAAAGAGATTCTCGACTCTCATTTGAAAAGGAACCACGACATCTGCGTTTTCGGCGACTACGACGCGGATGGTGTAACAGCAACAGCCATCATGTGGCAAGCCGTCTCAGGTTATGTCAAAGTCCAAGCATCAAAGTCGCGCGTCCTCCCCTTTATCCCCGATCGTCACCTTCATGGCTACGGCCTAGGCGACAAAGTCGTCGCCGAAATCTTAAGCGGTGAAGCCTTTAAGGGTGCTCAGTTCCCAGGTTTTGCTCCCAAGCTCATCGTAACCGTCGATACCGGTATCGTCGCCCACTCTGGCATCAAATCATTTCGCGATAGTGGTCTTGATGTAATCGTGACCGATCACCACCAACCGGAGGGTAAGCTCCCTCCCGCTAGCTGTATTGTTCATACGCTCACCACCTCTGGTGCTGGAGTCGCTTGGATTTTCTCTCTTTATCTCCTGGGTAACCCTGCCATGAAACTCCTTGACCTCACGACCATCGGCGTGATTGCCGACATGATGCCCCTGACTGGCCTCAACCGCTCGATAGTCGCGCCTGGCCTTGTTGCGCTCTCCCAGACCGTCAGGCCCGGCCTCCTCGCCATGAAAAAAGCGATGGGGGTAGGGAAAAAGGATCTCACAACTTACGACATTAGCTTTGGTATCGCTCCCCGGATCAATGCCGCAGGGAGAATCTATAATCCTCTCGATGCTCTCCGGCTCCTGTGTACGAGCGACAAAAATCTGGCAACTGAACTAGCCGGGAAAATCGAATCTCACAATAAAGATCGTCAAGAGTATACAGACCGAGCTCTCAAACTTGCCGTGGGGAAAAGTGTAGATCACAAGATTATTGTGGTCATCGGCGACTATCATGAGGGAGTCATCGGTCTAGTGGCCGGTAAACTTGCCGAGATATATCACCGCCCCGCAATAGTCATGAGCGACAATGGTGAAGTTGTCAAAGGCTCCGCCCGTTCAGTATCGGGGATAAATATCACCGAGCTCTTGCGTTCACTAAAAACCTCATTTCTCGGCTTAGGTGGCCACGAACAAGCGGCTGGGTTTAGCTTAGATCGCGACAAAGTTGCTATCTTTACTAAAGAACTTGAATCTCTCGCTGATCGAGAGATCAATGACACTCTACTCATCAAAAGTGAGTCTGCCGATCTCGCGCTCCCCCTCAAATCTACCTCCCTCAAACTAGCCAAAATGCTCGCGACTCTTGAACCATTCGGCATTGGCAACCCCAAGCCCAAATTTATTCTTTATGACTTGAACGTACTAGAAGATCGCGAACTTGGGGTCGGTGGCAAGCACCACAAACTCACGGTCGAACAAGGTGGGACGACCCGTGAAGTCCTACTTTTCAATACCATTCACTCCCACCCACTCACCTCGCTCAAATCCCTAATTTGTGCTCTCGATGTTAATGTTTGGCGAGACAAAGAATCACTGCAACTCATAGGTAGTTATGTGGAAACTTAAATTATTCCGCGAATTTATCTTACACTTCAGGAAAATTGATTTTCCTCGCCGCCTATTGGCTATGAGCTATCTACTATTAGCCATTTGTTATCCTGGTCAAAACGCCCTCCAGCGTCTGGTTATCCACCCGGGAACCGTTCGCACTTATCTTTTGCCTCACTCATCTCCTGTTTTCTATCCTCAAAGTGATGGCACCAAGGTACCCCCAGTGTCCGCTCGTGCCGTCATTGTTCAGGACGTTGTTAGTCACACCTTGATGTATACCAAGTCTCCCGATACTCTCCTCTTACCCGCCTCTACCACCAAAATTATGACCGCACTCGTCGCTCTCTCAACCTGGCCAGATTTAGCTACAGTGATTACTGTCAAAAACGAAGATCGAGCCATCGGCCAAACCATTGAGCTCCAAAAGGGAGAACAGTTAACCCTCAAAAATATGCTCAATGGGCTCCTTGTCCACTCTGGCAATGATGCCGCTCTCGCCATCGCCGACAATTTTCCTGGCGGCTACAACTCCTTTGTGCAAGCTATGAATGAGCAAGCCAAATCTCTTCATCTCGACCATACGGTTTTCAAAAACCCTTCTGGCGTCGAACAATATGGTCACGTCACGACCGCCCGCGACCTCGCAATTTTAGCCGGGGTCGCCATGGAGAACTCACTCATTAGAGATATCGTCAGCACTCGCTCGTTGACCATTACCGACACCTCTGGCGAAATTACTCATCACCTCGTAACTACCAACGAACTCCTCGGGGTTTTGCCTGGGCTCAAAGGACTCAAAACCGGCTGGACCGAAAATGCGGGAGAGTGTCTTGTGAGTTATGTGGAGCGCGAGGGGCACCCCCTTATTGTCGTAGTCTTGGGCTCTCTCGATCGCTTTGGCGACACAACCG
The DNA here is from genome assembly GCA_043809365.1 of bacterium. GTDB lineage: Bacteria > Patescibacteriota > Microgenomatia > UBA1400 > UBA12108 > CAJAUT01. The sequence goes on along the minus strand of JAZDDW010000019.1, from coordinate 19,592 downwards.
CGCTCGTTAACTGGGCCTACGCCCACCACAACTGGATTACCCCAAAGCTCTAAGTTATAATAACTCTATGCAACGCACTCACATTTCAGAGTTACCTAAATTTCTGGGTCAGACAGTCACAATCGCCGGTTTTGTCCAGGCCATTCGTAACCAAGGCAAAATTGCCTTTCTGCGTCTGCGTGACGCCTCCGGTTCTATCCAAGTAGTTATTCTTGGTACTAATGAATCTGCTTTCACAATTGTCAAAAATTTACCAATTGAATCGGTCATCTCGCTCACGGGTCTAGTTAAAGAGGCCAAGCAAGTACCTGAGGGAATAGAGATTGAGGGGGGAGAAATAATCGTCCTCTCTACTGCCGACCCCATCCTCCCTATCCCCGTATCCCTCGACAAAGGAGCGGAAAATGTTGATATCACCAAACGTTTTGACTGGCGCTGGCTTGATCTACGTAAGCCCGACGCGCACAAAATCTTTCGCATTTGGACTATGCTTGAGCAGGGTATTCGCGAATACTTTAGTGACAATGGTTTTACTCAGATCTATGCGCCCTCCCTCATGTCCGCTCCAAGCGAAAGTGGGGCCGAAGTTTTTGAAGTCAAGTATTTTGAAGGCAAAGCTTATCTCGCTCAGTCCCCCCAATTTTATAAACAGATGGCCATCGCGAGCGGGTTTGAGAAAGTTTTTATGGTCGGCCCAGTCTTCCGCGCCGAGCTTAGCTTTACCACTCGCCACATGACCGAGTTTACCGGTTGGGATTTTGAGCTTGCCTACGTTAACTCTCACCACGACGTCATGGATACCGAAGAAGCCATGCTCAAAGCGGGCTTTGCCAAACTAAAGTCGGCTGGCTTGATCGAAGAAGAGATTAAAGTTCCCTTCGTACGCATGCCACTTTCCGAAGCCAAATCCAAGCTGAAAAAAGTTGGTATCGTCAGTGAAAAAGACGGTGACCTCTCGCCCGACGAGGAGCGTGGAATCTGTCAAATTGTCAAGGAAGAATCAGGGAGTGAATTTGTTTTTATCACCGACTATCCTCCCATAACTCGCGCCTTCTACCACATGCGAGACGTTGAGACCGGTCTCACCAAAGGCTTTGACCTCCTTTATAAAGGAGTTGAGATCACAACCGGTGCCCAACGCGAACATCGCTACGATGTTCTCCTCAAACAAGCTGCCGAAAAAGGTTTGACCGAAGACTCACTCGTTGATTATCTCCACTTCTTTAAATACGGTTGTCCTCCTCACGGTGGGGTAGGCATCGGTCCAGGCCGCATCGTAGCACAGATCCTGGGGTTACCCAGTGTCAAAGAGGTTACTTTCCTTCCTCGCGACGTCAAGCGTCTCCGCCCCTAACTACTCTACCCAACTGTCCGAGAGAGCTGGTACATACCCAACAAAATCCGGGTCCCCGCGAAATACGTAGACCGGTTGCATAAACTGTTGGGGGCTATCCGCGTCATAATACTGCAGGGTAATCTCGCGCACTGTCACACTACTGGCACTTGGCTTAACTCCCGCAATATAAGCTTGTCCTTTTTGCATTCTCTGCCAAGCCTCTGCCACTCCAATGAGTGGGTAGACCGCAAAGCGATTTACGTCTACTGGATAATAGTTGTAGTCTAGATTAATAAACTGGCGGTCATCTTCGCGTTGCAAGGCTAAGATCGCCGAGATGAGCCCGCGATCCGTTCTTGGTGATACCACCTCTACGTTATCAACCGGTGAGCGGTATAGATTTACCTGGACAAAATGAGCTTGGGAAAGGGAAACTGCTGAGACAATCTGGTCTTGATCCGCTTTCAGGTTCTGGACGCTCACTTTGCCTTCTCTAATATCTTCTGGCAGGAGTTCTAGTCGAGATAACAAATTATAAGTCCTGTCTTTGGCCTGTGATTCGTTGTAATAAACGGTCGGGATGGTATAGCTGGGATCATCTTGCCACCGACGGTTGAGCACAAATGCTCCAGTGATTATATTAATGGTGAGTGAGGACGAGATTGGGTCAGTACTATCCCAGCGATACTCCGTTTCGGACAATTTGCTGGGCTCCTGGATAAAGTCGAGACGATTAGCGACAGATTTGGCACTATCATATGCCAGCAAATTAGCTTTTTTGATCGGCATAAAAAAGACTTTAAACTGACCCGGCAAATTATTCGGTAGGCCTCCCGTTCGCGTCTCTAGAGTGTAGGTTAGTTGTGTCTGTTCTTTTTGGGGGAACTCGAGCTTGGGTAGTTTGCCAAATTTCACGTCTGGCGGGGGTGGGGGAGGGGGGTTGAGTTTTTTCCAGTAACTCACTCCTGCCGCCAAGATAATCCGTCCGACCATCAGCACCACGAGCGCCATTCCTCCATACTTGATCGCTTTGCGCACCACAACCGCTGTTTCACCAAGATTCGCCATATATTTTAGTATACACGGTTCCCCAAGGTCTGATCTTTGCGGAGTGAAGGTCAGACCTTTAAGGTATAATTCATTCATATGTTAGTTCGTACTCGTATTGCTCCCTCCCCCACCGGCATTGCGCATCTTGGTACTGCCTACACAGCTATGCGCAACCTCGCGATTGCCCGGCAAAACGGGGGCCAGTTTATCGTCCGCATCGAGGATACTGATCGCGAGCGCTATGTTGAAGGTGCAGTTGAGGTTATCTTTGATGCTCTCAAATGGTTAGGACTGACTCACGACGAGGGTCCTGATCAGGGCGGTCCCCACGCTCCCTATACTCAATCAGAACGTCTGCCCATCTACCAAGAACATGCCCAGCAACTAGTAGACAAGGGGCAGGCTTACTACTGTTTTTGTACTAAAGAACGTCTTGAACAAGTCCGTGCTGATCAGCTCGCCCAAAAAACCTTACCCCACTATGACAAATTGTGTCGCAACTTAGATCCTGCCTTAGCCTCCAAGCGGGCCTCCGCCGAGCCTCACGTAATCCGTCTCAAGGTTCCAGGAGAGGGTATTACCATTTGTCAGGATTTGATCCGAGGAAACATCGAATTCCAAAACTCTGGGATCGACGATCAAGTTCTCCTCAAATCAGATGGCTACCCTACCTATCATCTTGGTGTAGTTGTTGACGATCATCTCATGCAGATCACCCATATCATTCGCGGTGAAGAATGGCTCTCTAGCTCCCCCAAGCACATTCTCATCTATCAGGCTTTTGGTTGGCCACTCCCTGTTTTTGCTCATCTTCCAATTATTCGCAACCAAGATCACAGTAAAATGAGTAAGCGCAAGAACGACGTCTCGATCCTCTCCCATCGTGATCGTGGCTACCTCCCCGAAGCACTCAACAATTTTATGGCCCTCATGGGGTGGTCTCATCCAGAGAAAAAAGATATCTTTACCCTTGACGAATTCCTTCAACTTTTTACTCTCGACCGCGTTACCCTTACCGCCCCCGTTTATGACCTAGACAAACTCAATTGGCTCAATGGTATGTATATCCGCGCCCTTTCCGACGTCGAACTTGCTAAGCGTCTCACCCCTTTCCTTCCCCCCGATTGTCCGGCCAAACTTGTGTCGTCTATCTTGCCGCTCATCAAAGAGCGCCTCGTCACGCTCCGTGATTTCGAGGGTTTGACCAGCTTCTTTTATCGTAACATCGCGGTTGACCCCGCTATCTTAACCAAAAAATCTACTCCAGATGAAGCCAAGCTCCAACTCACAACTACCGTGAAAACCCTCACTAAAATAGATCACAAACTTTGGACACATGAAAACATAGAGGAAAAAATTAGATCAATCGTCACAAAGGAGGGGTGGAAGCCATCCCAATATTTTATGATGTTGCGCGTAGCTATTACTGGCAAAACTGCCACTCCACCCCTTTTTGAGACCATGGCCGTGCTTGGTCGCACCCCCACTCTCTCTCGCCTATCTAGTCTGATATAATTTGCATACTTGGCCCTATCGTCCAGCCCGGCTAGGACATCAGGTTCTCATCCTGGTAACTTGGGTTCGAATCCCAATAGGGTCACAATTTTGGAAATCGAAAGATGGTTGGGGGCAGCGCTGGCTGCGCCCGCCTCCGCAGACAGCGCTGCAAAGGGGAAATTCAAATTCGCCGAGAGCCGCCGATTCATTAAAAAGAAGTTCGAGCCGACTTTTTTTGCCATGATTGATAAATCATGGCAATTATTTTTTGCGCGCGCGATTTTTTGCGCCTGTAAGGCGCAATTTACGAATTCTCTCATAGGTTCGAGCCAAACAGTTCCGTTTTTGGAAATTTGCGATTTTTTCTCTTCCAGTTTTAGTTTTTCATCAAACAATTCATTCTTTTTCTGTTTGTAAATTTCCGGTTCGATGACTTGATCGAGGTAGCCGTCAAGCAATCTGTTTAGTTTTACTTCTGATTCTTGAATTTGTCCGCCTATCAGTTTTTCTTCCTTTTCGGAGGTTAGTTTATCTTTTTGTCCGGCTTCGATAATCCATTTTTCAAAATATGGTTCCCAACTTTCGTGCAAGCCGCAATCACCAACAACTTTTTTTAGTTGTTGTTCGATATCATCTTCGGGAGCATATTTTTGCGTGCAGGGTTTTAACTTTTTCGTACAGCGGTAATAAATAAAAGTTTGGCCAGTTCCGTTTTTGTATTTTTTGATATGTTGCTCGGCAGTGACTGCGGCGCCGCATTCGCCGCAGGTCGCTAGCCCTGCAAATGCGAAATTGTGGCCTTTCTGTCTTGGTCTTTCTATTTTTTCAACTTGTTTTTGGACTTCGTCAAACAGCTTTTTGCTGATAAAAGTTTTATGAGAGCCTTGATAATATTCTCCGGCGTATTTCAAAACCCCTAAATAAAATCTGTTTGAGAGCATGTTTTTTACTTGCCCAACTTTTACAGGTTTTTCTCCTTCTCGTCTAATTCCGAACTTGAACATAAATTGAGAAATAGCAGTAAACGAAGAATTGCCGTCAGCAAAAATCTGAAATGCTCTTCTCACAACCTTTGATTTTTCTTCATCAACATCTATTCCCCTAGTTTTGGGATTATTGATGTATCCGTAAGGCGCTTTACTTGGCCAAACACCATTACGAAGTTTTTGCCTGTTTCCGCGTTTTACATTTTCAGACAGATTGTCTACATAATATTTTGATTGGCCAAAGGCGATTGAAAGCATAAATTTCCCTTGTGGCGTGCTTTCAAACCAAAATGAGGGGAATTTAAGATCAAGGAGTTTGCCGGTATCCAAAAGATAAATTACTTTTCCGCCGTCAATCGAATTTCTGGCTAACCTATCAGGATGCCACGATAAAATTCCGTTGGCTTGTCCTTTTTCGATTTTCTTTAGGACTTCGGCAAATTGTTCTCTGCCCGGTACTTTGGCAGTTTTTGCTTCGGTGATAAATTCAGTTACAAAAAGATTTTCTCTTTTGGCAAACTCCTTGAGTTCGGCAATTTGCGCTTCAATAGATAAAACTTGTTTATCTTTTTCATCGGTTGATTTTCGGCAATAAGCAATGTATTTAATCATGTTTTTGTTTCTCCTAAAATTCTTGCGTTTTTCTTCATTCTTTTTTACGGCGGCTCTCGGCGAATTTGAATTTCCCCTTTGCAGCGCTGTCTGCGGAGGCGGGCGCAGCCAGCGCTGCCCCCAACCATCTTTCGATTTCCAAAATTGTGAACGTTTTTGACAAAATTCGAACGTATTTCAAAGAATCGTGTTAGCTCGCCTCGCTCCGCTCGGCTCGCTACTCCAGCGCGGCGCCCCCACCCGCCGCGCTTCCGAAAAAGTCGGCTCGAACATTCCGCTGAAAGCGGAACAAAGAAAAACGCAAAAATTTTAAAGAACTTTTATATAACTTAATGGCGCAATCGGACAACAGAAAGCAATTTCTATAACTGTTGATTCCTATATCAATATACCAAATATCAAAACCCAAAAACAAGTGGTATTTTTGTTGTATAATAATTTTGGGGTGAACAAAAATGGAGAAGTTTTTAATTTATCTTTTTGCTGGATTTCTTGGCGGAGTTATTAGGGGTTTAGTTGGTTTTGTTAAGAATAAAACCATTTTAATTTCAGGAGTAGTTGGGTCGGCTGCCGGAATTTTAGTTGATACCGAGTGGCAAGTTTCTTTTTTACCCGGATACGCCGGAACCGATTTTATTGAGAATCTTTACAAAATAAAAATTACTCAGAAAATTGGAAAATGAATTCTAGTTATGCTATGATTGGCATCAATTAAACACAAAATGGAGAAGATTTATGAGTCTAATTACAGAAATAGTTCAGAGCGAATTATTAGAAAGTAATGTAAATAGTAGCTTACAAGCATGGAAAAATGCTGTTGTTAAAGACAAATATTACGAAAGACAACAAAAGGGGAGAAGTTTTTTAGATAGCTTACATGCTCTGCCTGCAAATTTTAAAACCATAATCTTAAGAGTTCAACTTGATGAGCAAACACAACAGTCAAGAAGTAGTACATACAGAGATAATTTACCAAAATTACTTGGGCTGTCGCCAGTTGATGAAACACAATCAGTTTTTACTATTCCGATTTTAACGCCGCGACCAATGCCGCCAATGAATATAGATTATTCTCACGGATCATCAGTGAGAGATCATTATAGAAGTTCTGGGGAAATAGCAACGGTTGAATTAGACTACGAAATCGATTATGCTACAGGCGACGATACAATACTACAATTAAACCCTAAAAAAATTGGGGCTTATTCAATAAATACGAGGTTAGGAGTGTATAGATTTTTCCCAAGACAAATAGACGAAATAAGAATAGCAAAAGACCTTCCAACATATTTAAATGACTCCGAAATAAGTTTTGTTCAACGCTTTTATAATAAAGCAGTGGGATTAGAAGAATAAAAAATCGCGCGCGCAAAAAATAACGGAAGCGCGGCGGGTTGGGGCGCCGCGCAACATTGCGAGCCGAGCGGAGCGAGGCGAGCTAACACGATTCTTTGAAATACGTTCGAATTTTGTCAAAAACGTTCACATTTAATTGATATATAGATATAAATCTAAACTTTAAAGTAATCAAAAACTTCCGCCATAGCTTCCAATCCACGCTGTAGGAGATAAAGTAGATTTTCAGACTCATATACTAACAATCGTTTTTTGCGTAAATGAAGTTTTGATACAAGATACCTAAGTTTATAAAGTTGAAATTTCTCTTCAAATTGATCAGGTAATTTTGCAATTTCCTGGTACCCCTCTTTGAACCAAGTCATTCTAGGTTCTCCGTAGAAGAGACTATATGCCGCAAAATCCATCGCAGGATCTCCAGCAAAACATTCATCCCAATCAACAAGCCCAGTAACATGCTCTCCGTCTCCAGTTTCATTCCAGTCCGCCACATCATTATGAATTAGTGAGGCTTTTGGACAATTCATCAGATGCCTATTTGATTCAAATACGCCAACTATTTTTTGTTTTTTATCTTCATCTATGACCTTATACTCTTTTAAGAAATTCAAATCCTCTTCAAGTGCAGCAAATATATGTTGTTCAAATCGTTGATACTGACCTTGAAGTCGTTTTTCATTTTTGGATATGTTATTCAGAAAAAATCCAAATCCGCTAGGTGTTACCTTGTGAATTAGAGCTACATTTCTACCTGTTTCTCTAACCACGCGTTCAGTATATAGATAGTCTTTTTGATCAGTATATTCCTTTAACGTTTTTCCTGGCAGAGCAGTCATGATCATAAAAGCAAAAGGAAATTTATTCATTGAGTCATCAACAAACAGAGTATCGTAAACTAAAGCTCCTTGTTTTTTAGCTTCTGAAACAGCCACACTTTCTGACCAAAAATATCCATTCTTTACATGATACGGATGCATTCTCACAACGATACTTGAGCCATCGCTCATCTTTGCTGAACGTACAGTATTTACAGAACCAAATTCTATTGGTTCAGACAGTTCAGTTATTACGGTATTCGTACCAATCTGCTTCATTGCGTACTGAATTGCAGCTTTCACATCTTCAGTTTTTACGACCTGGTAACGATCCAGGAACACCTCTTTTTGCTGTTGAGCTGTAATTTTACGATTAGTTTGCCAGTAGAACATGTTCGTACGGTCTCGGAGATCTAGATTCTGCATATTGCTATTCTATCAATCAAAATAGTCCTTGACCACCTCATGATTTGATACTCTATAGGGGTATAGATAGGTCAAGTTTTCGTATATCTGGCAAGTACAGGTCGAACAGATCTAGTAGATGTGAGATAATCTGGTTCGGTTGCGGAAGACGAAGGGCTACAACTATTTCGCCGCTTCTGCAGCCTCTGCCTCCGCTTTGGTAGCGTGGATCGTTCCGTCCAGATGGTTGGGGGGAGCATAAATCGTATACAAGCGAAGCTCACCAATACCCGTATTTATCACATTATGTTCTGATCCCGCTGGGACAATAAAAACACCCTCTTCTTTTACTTCTGTTTCTTCCCCATCCACGATAAACTTCGCCTGTCCTACCTCAATCCGGAAAAACTGGTCCACAGTGGGGTGGACCTCCATCCCTATTTCCTCACCCACATTAAGCTTCATCACCACGAGCTGCATATATTTACCGGTATAGAGCACCTGCCGGAAGTTTGTGTTACCCTTCGTCAACTCTTCAATATTGCTTGTATATCCCTGCATATTCACTCCTTTATTAACTAATAACTGTCTCCAGTATAACATTCTGTTTCACTGTGCGTACTATAGGCATATTGACTCTCTTGATAGGTTTGTTATCATGCTCGGATGACTGATACAGATAGTAAAATTCAATTCACCCAAACCGGCTTGACCGAGATCCAAACAGAACTCATCGAGCTCAAAAACTCCAAACTCGCCGCCGCCATCGAGCGGGTAGCCCGTGCCCGAGACTTTGGTGACTTGTCCGAAAACGCCGAGTATCACGCCGCCAAAGAGGAACTGTCCTTTATCGAGGGTAGGATCGAAGAGTTAGAATCCATTATCGTCAAAGCTCAGGTAGTCAAGAGTAGTGGTAATGGAGCCGTTAGCTTGGGCTGCAAAGTTACCGTCGAACAGGGTAAAACTGAACACACCTATGAGATTGTAGGTGAGTGGGAAGCTGATCCCCTCAAAAAGAAAATATCCCACACCTCCCCGCTCGGTCAAGCCCTGCTAGGCAAGAAAAAGGGTGAAGCGGTCGAGTTTGAAGCCCCTGCCGGCAAAGTTGTCTACAAAATCAAAAAAATCCACTAAACCGACCTGGTATACTATTTCCATGTCCCGACTAGAAGAAATAAGGAATGAACGGATCAGTAAGCTAAAAAAGCTTGTCGCACTTGGGATCTCTCCCTTTCCCGCCCAATCACACAAAGAAGTAGGGAATGGTACAGTTATAACCGATTTTGACAAGTTCGAAGGTCAAACAGTCTCGCTCACCGGTCGCCTACGCGCGCTACGTGAACATGGCCAACTTGCCTTTGGCGATCTAGAAGACCAATCAGGCAAGATCCAACTCCTTCTTCGCGCCAGCAATCTCGCATCACTAAACAAGAAAAAAGGTACACTCGGATTTGAAGAATTATCACTAATAGATGTGGGAGATTTTGTCGAGGCGTGCGGGACAGTTTGTAAAAGTAAAACTGGAGCCATTTCGCTGGATGTACAAGAATTTCGCTTGCTCACCAAATCTATCCGTCCACTTCCGGATAGTTGGGAAGGACTCAAAGATCCAGATACCATCTTTCGCCGCCGCTATCTCGATCTGATTATGAATCCAACTCATCGCGATCTATTTACTCGCAAAAGCAAATTCTGGTCAGTAGCGAGGAGGTTTATGGCAGAGAATGGATTTGTTGAAGTTGAAACGCCTGTTCTCGAACACGTGACAGGAGGCGCCGATGCCCGTCCTTTCAAAACCCATCACAACTCTCTTGATGAAGATTTTTATCTTCGCATTTCCACCGAGTTATATCTAAAACGCTTGATTGGTGGTGGTTTTGAAAAAATTTATACTCTTGGTCCCAACTTTCGCAACGAAGGGATAGATGATGAGCATTTGCAAGAATACTACCAGCTCGAATGGTACTGGGCCTATGCCGATTTTCGGGACAATATGGAGCTAACCAAAGCTTTGTTCCAAATGCTGGCAAAAGAAGTGTATGGAACTACAAAGTTTACTAGAGGGAAACATACTTTTGATCTAGCAGATGAATGGGAAGAGATTGATTATGGGGTTGCTATCTTAAATAAACTTGGTATCGATATCTTTCATACCACAGAATCAAAAATGGCTGCAGTTCTCATAAAACACGGAGTGAAATTGGATGGCAAAGTTGGTAAAGCTCGCCTCGTCGACAATCTTTGGAAAATAGTTAGGGCTGACATTGCCGGTCCCGCTTTTTTGATCAATACCCCCAAATTCATCTCGCCCCTAGCCAAGTCTTACGCCAATAACACAGAGGTTACCGAGCGTTTTCAAATTATCCTTGCCGGATCAGAGCTCTGTAATGGCTATAGCGAGCTCAATGATCCCCTCGACCAACTTGCTCGGTTCCAAGAACAGCAGTCAGCACGTGACGCTGGAGATGATGAGGCCCAAATGTTGGACATTGACTATGTCGAAATGCTCGAATATGGGATGCCACCAACTAGTGGCCTAGGAGTATCCGAACGTTTATTCTGGTTCCTGGAAAATGTGACGGCCCGTGAAGGTACACTCTTCCCCCAAACTCGCCGCCACATTGACGAGCTGACTCGACGGATTTATGCACTACCCGCCGATAATAAAACCACCAAGAAAGAAAAATAACTATGGAACCCAAACCATTTTTTACTGGTTACTTACCCGAGGCTGACGGTCATCAGATTTACTACGAACAATATGGCAACATAAAAAGTCCCGCCATCCTTATTCTACATGGTGGACCAGGGAGCAAATCAAAACCACGTCATATCAAACCGTTTGATCTCAACCAATTTCATGTGGTCACGTTTCATCAACGAGGCTGTGGCAAGAGCCTGCCATTAGCGAGTTTGGAGCACAATACCACCCTCGACTTACTCAAAGATATTGAGCGATTACGTAAGCATTTACAAATTAACCAATGGTTCGTCAGTGGTGGGAGCTGGGGTGCTACCCTGGCACTAATATACGCCGAAAATTCCCCAACAGTAGTCACGGGTTTGCTTCTTAGTAGTATCTTTCTAGCTCGCCAAGCAGACCTTGCTTGGTCATTTACCCAGGCTGGTGGAGTTGACCATCTATTTCCCGATCTTTGGGCTGATCGAGTAAATTTTCTCAGTCAATATCACACTTCTCCACAGAATGTTGCCCATGACCTTTTACTAGAGATTAACTCTTCTCCACTTGAAAAAGTGCAACAAATAGTTGCTGGTATCGCTAATTGGGAAGGTAATCTGATTAGTGCCCAATCTGATTTATCATTTCTCCTCCCTGAGGATGTCGACGAAGATATAACTGCCTCAGTCAAAATAAGCCTCCACTACGAAGCCAACCGTTTCTGGCTAAAAAATAATGAGATTCTAGCAAATATCCAGAAAATACAACACATACCAACCATCATCGCGCACGGTCGTCACGATGTTCTTTGTCCCGCTAATCAGGCTTGGGAACTCCATACTCTACTCCCGAGTTCAGAACTATTATTCCTCCCCACTAGCAACCACCACTTCACCGCCGATGGATTAGTGGCACAACGCTACGCATACCGCTATTTCTTGCAAAAAGTTAATGCCCAATAAGGAGATCCATGACTCGTGATCAAGCACTTGCCATCGTCCGTGAATTTGTCAAAAACGAGAACCTGGTCCGCCACATGCTCGCGGTAGAGGCGGGAATGGCTGCCTACGCTATCAAGTTTGGCGAGGATCAAGAAAAGTATCGCATCACCGGTCTCCTCCACGACTTTGATTGGGAGATTCATCCGTCCGCTCCCGATCATCCCGTCAAAGGAGCCGAAATTCTAAAGGAAAGGGGAGTAGACGAAGATATTATTCGCGCCATCATGAGTCACGGCACTTACACTGGTGTCTCCCGCGACTCAAAGATGGAAAAAGCCCTTTTTGCCGTTGATGAGCTCACAGGTTTGGTCACGACCACCGCACTCGTTAGACCGAGCAAGAAAATCGCAGATGTGGAGGTCAAAAGTATCAAGAAAAAATGGCGTGACAAAGCCTTCGCTGCCGCGATCAATCGCGCAGAAATCGAGGCAGCCGCCAAAGACTTGGGAGTTGATTTGTGGGAAGAGCATGTGCCTCTCGTCCTTTCCGCCATGCAATCCATCGCACTCGATTTAGGATTGTGAGATAATGTAGTCATATGTTAGACATTCAATACATCCGTGACAACGCGGAAGTAGTCAAAACCAATACCAAGAACAAAAACTACAATCCTGCTCTCATCGACAATCTGCTCGCGGTCGACGCCAAACGGCGTGAACTGATCATCCAAGTCGAAGCCATTCGCGGTGAGCGCAACCAGCTGAATGACGAATTAAAAAAAGCACGTACCGCTGAACTGATCGCCAAAAGTAAAGCTCTCAAACTCGAGCTCGAAACCGTCGAACCTAATCTCAAACAAACTGAGGAATCTTATGCCGACCTCATGCTCCAGGTCCCCAATATCGCGCTCCCCGAAGTGCCAGTTGGTAAAGATGAAAAGGGGAATGTAGTTGTACGGGAGTGGGGCAAAAAACCCGAGTTTAAGTTCACGCCCAAAGATCATGTAGAGCTCGGCACCCAAAATGGTTGGCTCGACCTCGACCGTGGGAGCAAAGTCGCGGGCTACCGCGGCTACTTTCTCAAAGGCGACGCTGTCTTTTTGCAAACCAAACTCATGCAATACGCCCTCAACAAATTTGTGGGATATGGTTACACCCCCATGATCCCCCCCATTGTTGACACGCGTCAGGCGTTCATTAATACTGGTCACTTCCCCTGGGGTGAAAAAGAGGCCTACAAACTGGCCGAAGATGAATCTGATCCCAAGAATGATTACTTCTTGGCAGGTACCGCCGAAGTCCCGCTTGTAAACTACTACGCCGGTGAGACGCTACGGGAAAAAGATCTTCCCCTCAAGTTGGTAGGTTTCTCTCCCTGTTTCCGCCGCGAGATCGGCAGTTATGGCAAAGATACCAAGGGGTTTTACCGCGTCCACGAATTCTGGAAAATTGAGCAGGTCGTGCTCTGCAAAAATGATCTTGCAGAAAGTAAGGACTGGCACGAAAAGATGCTTGGTTATACGGAAGAACTCTTACAAGACTTTGGCATCCCCTACCGCGTCCTTCTCATGTGTACCGGCGACATGGGCGAGCCCCAAGCCAAGAAGTACGACATTGAGGCTTGGATGCCAGGAAGAGGGGAGTACGGTGAGGTAGCCTCCGACAGTATTATGGCCGACTTTCAGAGTCGCCGCGCGGGTATTCGCTATCAAACCAACGATGGCTCTACCAAATACGTCCACATGCTCAACAATACCGCGCTCGCGAGCACCCGCACGCTTATTGCGCTCTGGGAAAACTTCCAACAACAAGATGGCTCCGTCAAACTCCCCAAGTGCCTACTATGACCAAAATCTCTTTCGTCTATTTTGATGTTGGTGGAGTCATCCTCCTCGATTATTCCGGGACCAATAAATGGGAAGAGATGAAACTTGGACTTGGTGTCACCCCCGCCACTGACACCCAATTCGAGGCCATTTGGGACTCTCAACACAATCGTATTTGTATCGACTACGACGTTGAGCTCTACGTGCCCCAATTCCGCGCTCTCGGTTTACTCATTCCCGCCGACTATTCCATGATCGCTGATTTTGTCTCACGCTATGAGCCCAATCCCCACATTTGGCCGATCATCGAATATGTTCGCAAAAACTATCAAACTGGATTGTTAACTAACATGTATCCCAAGCTTCTTGCAGCTATCTACGCACGCCAAGAGCTTCGTACTGATTGGGGATGGGAAATTATTATCGATAGTAGTGTCGTCAAAGCCCAAAAGCCAGAGCCCAAGATTTTTGCAATCGCAGAATCAAAAGTATCTTGCCCGCCCTCGGAAATACTCTTTGTCGAAAACAGTAGGGAGCACATAGAAGCCGCCAAATCACGTGGCTGGCAGACATTTCTTTACGACTCTCATGATTATGTTCAATCTAGTCAAGATCTATTCAACATGCTCCAAAATTCAGTAAATTGAGTCTAGGTCCGTGTTACAATTCATGTTATGCTCAATTTCCTGACGAAAATTTTTGATGGGAACGCTCGACAGCTCACTGCTCTTCAGCCCATTGTTGATCAGGTTAACGCTTTTGAAGAGAGTATCGCCAAGCTCAAAAACAAAGAACTGCCTGGCAAAACCGCCGAGTTCAAAAAACGTCTCGCGGGAGGGGAGTCACTGGACACTATCTTACCCGAAGCCCTGGCTACTATCCGTGAGGCGATCCACCGCGTAACCGGTGAACGTGCCTACGATGTCCAGCTCTTGGCCGCCCTCTCCCTCTACCACGGTCGTATTGCCGAGCAAAAAACTGGTGAGGGTAAAACCCTCTCTGCTACGTTGGCTTCTTATGTTCGCGCGCTTGTTGGCCAGGGTGTCCACATCGTGACCGTCAATGACTATCTTGCCCGCCGCGATGCTGGTTGGTATGGTCGCGCCCATCTCCTTTTGGGTCTCTCGGTCGGTGTGATCTACTCTGGGATGGGGGATCAACCGGGTGGGATTCTTGACTTAGATCACGTTGATACCACTGAAGAGGATGAGCGTCTCCAACACTTCCGTCCCGTGAGGCGTCAGGAGAGTTATGGTGCCGACATTACCTATGGTACCAACAATGAGTTTGGTTTTGACTACCTGCGTGACCACATGGTTCATCGCCTTCCAGACAAAGTCCAGCGTGGCCACTATTATGCCATCGTCGACGAGGTAGATTCAATCTTAATTGATGAGGCTCGTACCCCCCTGATTATCTCGGCCCCTGATTCAGAGCCAACGAGTAAATATCTTGAGTATTCGCGTCTTGTTACCACTCTCACCAAAGACACCGATTTTGACGTGGATGAAAAATTAAAGACGGCTACCCTGACTGATTATGGCATCCGTCGTCTCGAGCAAAGATTGGGTGTCAAAAATCTCTACGAAGAGAGTTATGATACCGTTCATCACGTCGAGCAGGCTCTCAAAGCCGCTACTTTATTCGAGCGTGATCGTGACTATGTAGTCAAAGATGGGACTGTCATTATTGTCGACGAACACACGGGGCGGATGATGTATGGGCGGCGCTTCTCCGATGGTCTCCACCAAGCCATCGAAGCCAAGGAGGGGGTAACTGTCCAACAAGAGTCGCGTACCCTAGCCACCATCTCTCTCCAGAACTATTTCCGGATGTACGAACACCTCTCTGGCATGACGGGGACAGCGAGCACCGAAGGGGAGGAGTTTAAAAAGATTTATAATCTCGACGTCTCCGTGATCCCCACCAACCAGCCAATCAGACGTACTGATCAATCTGATCTCATTTTCAAATCTACTCGGGCAAAATATGCCGCCATCGTCAAAGCCGTCGAAGAACTACACGCGGCTGGTACTCCAGTTTTGATCGGTACCAAGAGCATTGATAACAACCAGATTATCGCCAAATATCTGAAGCGTAAAAACTTGCCCCACCACATGTTAAACGCCAAGAATCATACCGAAGAAGCCAAAATCATCAGTAACGCCGGCAAGTTTGGGGCCATTACGGTCGCCACCAACATCGCTGGTCGTGGTGTCGATATTGTGCTTGGTGGTACCAAGGTCGGCAGGACTCCCAAGGATTGGCAAAAGGAACACGATGCTGTGATAGGGGTAGGTGGACTCCATGTCATTGGCACCGAGAGGCACGACTCTCGCCGTATCGACAATCAGCTCCGCGGTCGCTCCGGCCGTCAAGGTGACCCCGGCTCTTCCCGCTTTTATGTCTCACTCGAGGATGATCTCATGCGTATTTTTGGCGGCGACAAAATTGCGAGCATCATGACCATGCTCAAGATCCCCGAGGACGAGGCCATCGAACACTCCATGGTCTCCAAAGCTCTCGAGTCTGCCCAAGTCAAAGTCGAAGGATTTTACTTTGATATGCGCAAACGGGTAGTCGAGTACGACGATGTGATGAACAAACACCGTCAAGTAATCTATCAGCTCCGCGACAAGCTCTTAACCGATTCCGAATCCAACCCCACTTCCCTCCGTTCCCGCGTTACTGATTTGGTCGATGAGGAGATCGAACTGATAGTCAATTCTCGCGTCACCGAAGGGTTCACGAGCAAAGAGCTTGACGCCATCGTCAAAGAATTTATCACGATTATTCCCTTCGATGATGCTTCCCAAGCCCATCTGGTTAAAGAGCTGGGCAAGACCAAGGATCCAGCAACCATCGTTAGCGCACTTAAGGGGATTGCCAAAGATACCTATGAGAGTCGCGAAAAAGCCATCGGTGAAACAATTATCCGCGAAATCGAAAAATACGTTTATCTGACCACGCTTGATGAAAAATGGATGGACCATCTCGACAATATGGAATCTCTCCGCGATGGGATCGGTTTACGGGGTTACGCCCAGCGTGATCCCCTCGTTGAATATCAGCAAGAAGCCTACGGAATGTTTGAACGTTTGGTTGGTGCCATCGAAAGTTCCGTGGTGAAAAAAATCTATCGCTTGAACCCGGTCCAACAACCTACCCAGCCCGCTCCCGTCATTCTTCGCAAAGACGAAGTCCGAGGTGGTACCGTCCAACCCAAAATAGTCAAAGCCGAATCTCAATCTTCCGATAAAAAGGAAAGTATCGGCCGTAATGATCCCTGTCCCTGTGGTAGTGGCAAAAAGTGGAAAAAATGTGGCATGATCAATGCCCCCACTCACCGCGGATAAGATATAATGTCTCCTATGTCACAAATTAAAGCAATCATTTCCGACGCCGATGGAACCATGGTCAATACCATTTTTTTGATTCGTCATGGACAATACGAGGCAACGGCAGAGTACCTTCTCACCAAAGGACTTCATCATCACGAAATACCTACTTACGAACAATACCGCCAAAAACTAGATCAATCAGTTGGGGGTAGTACTCGCGAAACCTTTGAGCGCACACTCGCTCAATTATTTAGTCGTGAACATTCAAAACTTATCAACCAGATTGATTTAACCGAATTGGACCGCAGTCTGGGTCCCATTCAAGATCGTTTGGCCCCCCTCTATGTTCACCTTTCCACGGCCTCACTGAGCTTTTTACTTGGGCAGGACAAAGTCAGATCAAATTAGGAATCTTTACCAGTGGTAGTCCGCATCACATTATTCGTAATTTTGGTGTCAGCTTGCCAGTATTGGGATACACTGATCTTTTTCGTTCACAAGAAGGCGGTATTTACGAGCGTTTACAAGCTTTTATCGCTAGAGCCAAGGCAGTGTATGGTATGCCTTCATTCTCCATCGTCACCTGTGAAGACGTTACCAAAACCAAGCCAGATCCAGAAGGTATTCTTCGCTTACTCGATACATTGGGAATATCCGCCGACGAAGCGGTGGCACTCGGGGATCACCCGTTCGATATGCAAGCCGCCAATTCGGCGCACGTGCATCCTATCGGTATATCCCACGGCTTTGGTCTTCCGGATGATCTAACTGACGCCGGAGCTATTCGCATCGTAGACGATCTTGCCTCGCTTCCCAAGTTAATCGAGGATCACAATAACGGCAGTCAAATATTATTTTAGAAATTTTTGTGCTACAACCCCTAGTATTTGATCGGTGACATCTATCATTATCTTGATATAATTATCCAATGAAATTTCGTCAGTGGTGGGGAGACCCCATCAACAAAAATTACGTCTACGCTTTCTTCAAGAATTTTGCGTTTTTCTCCGCGGTGCTTGTTCCTTTTTTCACCGACTGGGGACATATCTCCCTTTTTCAAGTCCAGCTCCTTCAGTCATGGTTTAGTGTTTGGGTATTTCTGTTAGAAGTCCCGACCGGTGCGATCGCTGATAAAATCGGCCGCAAATATAGTCTCACGCTTGGGGCAATCATGATAGCCATTGCCACTGTTGTCTATGGTAGCATTCCCAACTTCTATATTTTCCTGCTTGCCGAGTTCCTTTTTGCCATCGGTTATGCTCTCAACTCCGGTGCTGACCAAGCCCTGCTCTACGATACACTCAAAAGCCAAGGGCGTGAGAGTGAGAGTAAAAAAATCCTCGGGCGTGCCGATGCCCTGATGCTCTCTGGCATGATGCTCGCCGCTCCCATCGGTAGCATCATTGCCGGACGTTTGGGTCTCAACGCCCCCCAAATTTTGACCGCAGTCCCTATGTTGATTGCCGGACTCATTGCCTGGTCTATTCCAGAGCCACACATTCACTCAGAGTCGGAGTCTCGTCGGTATAGTGATATTGTCAAACAAGGATTGCGGGAAATACGCACCAATCCAGTTATTCGCACACTAGCTTTTGATTCGGTAGTAGTCTCGGCTGCAGCGTATTTTGTCGTGTGGTTTTACCAGCCATATATGACTAGTCTAGGCATTCCCATCATTTACTTTGGTCTTGTTCATGCTCTCCTTCTTGCCTCAGAAATTATCGTATCATCTAATTTTGGTTTCTTCGAAAAATTCTTAGGGATTGGTAAAACTTATTTGAGGAACAGCGCCTTACTTGTTACTGTCACCTTTGTTTTGGCCGCAATCTTTCATCACTGGGTCTCACTCGTACTGTTAATCATCATTGGAGGAGGAGTGGGTTATACTCGCGCCACATATATTGCAAGTATTGCCAACAAACATATTCAGTCTAGTCATCGGGCGACCGTGCTCTCCTCAATCGGCATGGTGCGCCGTCTCGCTCTTATTCCTCTTAATCCAGTCATCGGCTATCTCGCAGGTTACTCTCTCCCGCTCGCATTCTTTATTATCGCCCTTTTTCCTCTTAGTTCTCTTCTGATCAAAGAAGAAGTCGATCCGTGTTAAACTAATGACTATGGATCAGCGGATTAAATTCAAACTCAAAAAATCCTTGGGGATTTTTCTCATCGTTTTCGGAATTTTGGGAATGATTCTCCCCATCCTCCCCGGCGTCTGGCTTATCCCCGTAGGGCTTCAACTCCTCGGCTGGCGACTCGTGATCGACCGTAAAAAACCCTGGCGCGAAATTATTAGATTTAGGCATAAATCCCCATGAAATCAACTTCTTGGTCGCCAGTTGCCAAATGGTACGGAGACATTGTAGGTGAGAGTGGTCACTACTTTCATGAGCACATCATCCTCCCGCGTCTCAAATTATTACTTGATCCCAAACCAGGGCAGTCAGTACTTGACGTAGGTTGTGGTCAGGGGGTATACGCCCGTACCCTCACCCACGACGTAAACTATGTGGGGATTGATCTCTCACGCAAGCTCATTTCCCAAGCTAAGATTTTAGACAAAAACAGTAAACACGCCTACTATGTCGCCGATGCAACCCATGGTTTGCCGGTCCCAACCAACTCCTTTACTCACGCCATCAGTATCCTTGCCCTCCAGAATATGGAAAACGGAGCAAGCGCCATCGGACACATCGGCACTTCACTCAAACAAAGTGGCGATTTTGTTATGGTCATCAATCATCCAAG
>JAZDDW010000018.1:0-11163 GCA_043809365.1 bacterium | reverse complement strand
ATTGGACGATTTCAAGTTTTTCGTTCCGCTTTTGGCGGAACTCCGAGCTTCACTCGGTTTGGCGGCAAATTCTTTTAGCTCAACAAGTTGACCTTCAATAGACAGAACTTATTCTTTTGGTTTAACAGCTACAAATTTAGTACTGACTATTTTCCCTTGCATTTGAGCTAGTTTTTCCTCTGAGAAAGTGGGAGAAAATTTTTTACCAGGGCAACTTGCCATTTCATCTAATTCTTTTGGGCCGAGAATATGGCGCGCTACAACTTTAAGCTGGCTGAAGCCTGCCTCTCGAACTATCTTAAAATACTTATCTTCTGGCATTGCTCCTCCTACACACCCTGCCCAAGACTGGAAGTACTCCCGAACTTTTGGATGAACATCTCCTATGATAACAATATCAGAAATAGCCAGGCGACCACCAGGTTTTAGAATGTCAAAGATTTGTTTGTAGACACAGGGCTTGCAAGGACAGAGATTAATCACACAGTTGGATATTACTACATCAGCAATATTATTTGGAACTTTGGGGTTTTCTATATCCAGGAGAATAAACTCAACCCTATCAGATAAATCAGCTTCCGCCATTACCTGTTTTGCTCTTTCAATCATATGGGGAGCAAAGTCTATCCCCATCACCTTCCCAGTTGGTCCCACTTTATGAGCTGCCAAAACGAGATCGATACCACCACCTGAGCCAAAATCAGCGACCACTTCACCTGGCTGGAGATCAGCAAAACTAGTAGGATTCCCACAACCTCGAGAAAGATTAATAGCTAACTTAGGAATCAAGGCAAGATCTTCTTGACTATAAAGTCCGTGTTCTAAGGCAAAACTTTCCGTACTTTCTCCGGCTAAAGGACAACAGCCCTCAGCTGAGCCACCTTCTTTGGCAAATTCATCATATCGTGCTTTAACTTCTTGTTTTATTTTTGCTGCGGTTTTTTTGGGAGAAATTTCTTTCGGTTTTTCCCGTTTACCACAACATGGTTTTTTTGCTTTGTTCATATTGAATGTTAATTTAATAATTAATTGTTCAGCCCCATAATCTTAACAGGTTTTACCTTTGGCGGCAAATTCTTTTAATTCGGAAATTTGAGATTCAATACTTAAAACTTGTCGCTCTTCGCTGTCTGTAGATTTTCGAGTGTAAATAAAATATTTCATAGTTTCTCCTTAAAAATTAAAAATGGAAATTCGGGAAGCCCGCTTTTGGTCAGCCCCGCAGTAGCGGGGCAAAGATAAAAAATTCCAATTTGCGCTTAAAATCGGCTGGCGAGCCCTCGCAGAGGGCGAGCCAACAAAGACATTTTCCAACTGGCGGAAGGGGAGGGATTCGAACCCTCGGTAGGTATAAGCCCACGCTGGTTTAGTAAACCAGAGCACTCGACCGCTATGCGACCCTTCCTCTCTGGAGATTATACCAATTAATTGATGATTTGGTTTGAAACTTGACTGTAAGTGCCCATGATTCGCAGTAGCAGCCGATAGTCAAAATATCGCAGGTTGCAGGTCCCGTTGTAGGTATTGCGATACCTACTGCCCGTTTTAATGGTTAGATGAGGTTTAATGAATTGTGATTTTGGGATGTCAAGAAGGTTTGACCAGTATTCAATCTGTTTGCTGATATCGTGAGTAGTGTGTAGTTGGAGCATGACTCGGAACTTGGTTTCGTCTAATTCGTTTTTAAACGCTATCCGTAATAGTTTTATGAAGGTTATTTGCATGATCTCGTCACTACTAACAAACTCCAACTTATTGGTTCCGGGGTACTTACATCCTTCACACCAATAGAGCATGCAGAGAAGTATTTTGGCACTGTTTCGATTCATCTTTGCGAAGTCGATCTTTTCGTACGTATACCAGTGGTGACGTTCTTTCTCTTGATGTGAACTTAGCACATTTACTTTATCGAGAGAACATAATCTACGACACCACCGACTAACATTGCTCGTGTCTAAGTTGAGTTTTCGAGCGATGTCACACTTTTTAATGCCAGATTTGTATAGCAACTGAACTTGTTCTACTAATTTACGGTCTCTCATACTTTAATACTAATAAAACCCGAATAAGATGTCAAGTACGTGTACAATGGAGATCATGCAAAGTTCGAAGGTAGGGAAATATGAGATCTGGTATGAAAACTCGGAAGAGTTTTATGAACTAAAGAAAGAGATATTTGGGGAGAATATCTATTACTTGGAAATAGATAAGGCGGATCCCACCATCGTAGATCTTGGGGCACACATTGGGATGACTACTTTGTACTATAAACGCCTCTTTCCAGAAGCTAAAGTTTGGGCTTACGAGCCTCAACCCAACAACTTTTCATTACTAAAGAAGAATATAGAAGAGAACCAGGTGAATAATGTGGAGTTGATCCAGGCAGCGGTTGCGCCAAAGACTGGTTTATTGAGATTAAATGATCCGGTAGGAGATAATGCGTGGAAGTCGGGGATGGGAATAATCCCAAAGGGTTGGAAAGGAATACAAACCACCAGGGAGGCGCAAGTTACGGCGGTTGCTATTTCGGAAGTACTGAATCAAAGAATAGATATATTAAAGATGGATATAGAGGGGATGGAGTACGAAGTGGTGAGGGCGGCTGGGATAGCACTTAGAAATGCTCAACATATTCTGATAGAAGTACATCCGCGGGCTGGGCACAGATTAGAAGAAATTGAGAAAATTCTTTTACAGCAAGGATTCAGGATTGGAATTCACAATGATAGAAGCAATTTGGGTAAGGGGTTGGTTCAAATCCATGCCGTGCTAAAGTAAAGCTAATACAAGTTAATAGAGAAGGAGGATTCCCATGAAATGGCAGATGATGTT
Source organism: bacterium (assembly GCA_043809365.1). Classification (GTDB taxonomy): domain Bacteria; phylum Patescibacteriota; class Microgenomatia; order UBA1400; family UBA12108; genus CAJAUT01. The sequence continues at coordinate 8,331 of JAZDDW010000018.1, read as the reverse complement.
TGATCGGGTGGGGACGACAGGAGATATTAAGGAGAAGTTTGCCAAAAAGTTTGCTGGACTGGAGACGTACTTGGGAAGAATGAAGGATAAGATCGGAGTGGGATTTGTAACGTTATCTAGGGGTGAGAGATGGGGATACAAAGTCAAAACAACCATGCGATTACCAGGTCGCGAGATTGTAGCGGAGGGGAAAAGTGAGACACTCCTCTCGGCGATAGACCAGGCCTATGATAAGGCGACGAGAGAAGTAAGGAAGTATTTGGAGAGATTGAAAGACCGAAAGAAGCGTTAGGGAATGTTATAGTGGAGACATGGGGAAAATAGATAATTTACAGAAGTTGTTGACCAAAGAAGGAAAAATCGCGATTGCGGCGATTGATCATAGAGGGCTCCTGAAGAAACTTTTACACCCCGAAAATCCAGAATTAACAACTGAAGCAGAGATTTTGAAGTGGAAACAGAGAATGGTAGAAATAGATAAAAACAGGGTTTCTGGGTTGTTAATTGATCCAACTGATGGGAAAAATTTAATTGATTTAACCGCAAAATGTGGATGGTTGTTATCGATGGAGAAAACGGGATATCGCGGAGGAAAAGAGGAACGAGTAACAGAGTTGCTTCCTGATTGGAGTGTACGGCAAGCAAAGGAGATGGGGGCGTGTGCTGCAAAATTGCTGTTGTATTATGATCCTGATAATAGAGAGCTGGCAGAGAAGCAAAAATACGTGGCGAAGCGGGTGGCGGAGGAGTGCATAAGAGAGAAAATAGTGTTCCTCCTGGAACCTTTATCCTACAAAAATAACAAGGTGCCATATTTAGTCGAGCGGATGGTTGATGACCTTTTGGATTTACCGGTGGATATATTTAAATTGGAGTATCCAGGAAACAGGAGTGAGTGTGAGCGAATAACAAAAAAATTGAAGGTACCGTGGGTGCTACTTTCGGCTGGGGTAGCCTATGAGCAATACAAGGAACAACTGAAAATGGCATGCGAGAGTGGGGCAGCTGGGATGGCGGTCGGGAGGGCGGCATGGCAAGAGTTTGGGCAGTATGAGGGAGAGGCGAGAGAACAGTTTTTCCGTGAGGTAGTTAGTACACGAATGGATGAATTAATAAATATTGTCAACAAATATGGTAAATCAGTTGAGAACAATTGAACAAGCCGACGTAGGGGGGAAGAGAGTAGTGGTAAGGGTAGATTGGAACGTGACTATCGGGAAGGCCCTCCAAATAGTCGACGATACACGTATCGTGCGGACATTACCGACGATTAGGTGGCTCTTAGCTCGGGGCGCATCGCAAATAGTTTTAATGAGTCATTTGGGAAAACCACCCTTCGCTCCTGCGGAGCTTCGGAGTGGCGCGGGCCGAGAGAAGTATTCTTTAAAGCCTGTAGTAGAACATGCGAGCAACCTTTTAGGTCAGAAGATAAAGCTTTGTGACACAGTGACACAGTGCCAAAGTGAAACTAGTCAGGTAATCATGCTGGAGAATTTGAGACTCAATGCGGGTGAGGACAAGAATGACCCGGAATTTGCCAAACAATTAGCACAATATGGTGATATTTATGTGAATGAGGCTTTTGGAGAGTGCCATAGAGAGTCAGCAAGTATCGTGGGGATCCCAAAATATCTGCCCAGTTATGGTGGATTTTGGTTCGAGGAAGAAGTGGAGACAATACTTAAGGTGAGAGAAAACCCGGAGCATCCATATGTAGTAGTGATGGGGGGAGCCAAGGTGGAAGATAAATTGGCACTCCTCGAGTCGTTGAGCTGGAGAGCTGATGTGATCTTGCTGGGAGGAAAGCTAGCTAACGAGTTTTTGGCGAGAAACTTGAAATTAACTGGAAGTGCACGAATTGTGACCCCGGTGGAAGGGAGTGATCTACTGGATATTGGGATAGAGACACAAAAACTGTATGCGAGTGAGATAGCGAAGGCGAAGACAGTAGTGTGGAATGGGCCGATGGGGAAGGTGGAGGACTCAAGATATCGCGCAGGAACAGAGGCAATTTACGAAGCAATCAATGCAAATGAAGCGGCGTATACACTTGTGGGCGGTGGGGATACGCTGGCGGCGATTAGCCAGGAAGCACACCTAACTAGGATTGATCACGTCTCGACTGGAGGTGGAGCGATGTTAAAGCTTTTGGAAAATGGGTCTTTGGTGGGAGTTGAAATGTTACAATCGAGATCATGAAACTGGTCGTATTTGATGTGGAGACGAAGAAGGCGTTTGATGAAGTTGGAGGCTACCACCCAGATAAACTCGGGGTGTCGGTATCAGGGTTATGGTATGGGGAAGAAGGAGACGGGGGGACCTTGCGCGGATTTCGGGAAGAAGAGTTCCCGGAAATGTTTAAGATATTTGAAAGTGCTGATCGAATAGTGGGGTTTAATAGCATTGATTTTGATATGCCAGCCCTCTCCCCGTATTATCTAGGCGATCTACAAAAACTTCCGAATTTTGATATGCTTCAGGAAGTAGAAAGGGAGGTGGGCTACAGAGTCAAGTTGGACGCGCTCGCGAAGGAAACTTTGGGAGTACAAAAGGGTGGGAGCGGACTGGATGCGATTACCTATTTTCATGAGGGAAATTGGTCCAAGCTGACGAAGTATTGTCTCCAAGATGTCATGATTACACGCGATCTGTATTTGTATGGACAAAAAGAAGGAAAATTGAAGTTTAAGAACAAGTGGAACGAACTGATTAATGTGAGGGTGGATTTTAACTTTGTTCCCAAAAAAGATGCCAGCGTGCAAGCAACTCTGTTTTAGGTTAGAATAACCAGATGTTGAGTGTAGAAAATTTGACAATAAGTGCCGGAAAAAAGGTTATTTTGCGAGAGATGAATTTAAAGATTGGAGAGGGAGAAGTGCATGTGCTTATGGGGGTGAATGGGAGCGGAAAAAGTAGTTTGGCGAATATTTTGTTAGGGAATAAGAATTATGTGGCGGAGAAGGGCAAGGTTGAGTTTGAGGGGAGAGATTTACTCAAAATGAGTGTAAACGAGCGCGCGAGGACGGGAATTTATGTTGCGTGGCAAAATCCGATTACAATACCGGGAGTATCGGTCTTTAATCTTTGTAAGGCTAGCTATGAGGCAATGGGGCATAAAATTAATAAACTGGTGGATTTTAAGCAAAAACTGGAAGAGTTGGCAATGGGGGTGGGGTTAACTAAAGAGCACGTGAGTAGAAATGTAAATGAAGATTTTAGCGGAGGAGAAAAGAAAAGGCTAGAATTATTACAGTTGTTATTATTAAAACCAAGATTGGCGATATTGGACGAGGTAGATTCGGGGTTGGATGCGGAGGGGGCTAAGTTTTTGAGAGGAATTATTGGGAAGATGAGGAGTGAGGGGACGAGTTTTTTGGTGATTACACATAATCAGAAATTACTAGAGAAGATAACGGTGACGAAGATATGGAAGACTATCAATTAGGTTTTAGTTCTCCGACTGGGAAATATACTTATAGAGCGAGAAAGGGGCTCTCGGAAACCTTGGTGCGAAAGATATCGAGGCAAAAAAATGAACCGAGATGGATGCTCGAGTTGCGTCTGGGGGCACTGAAAAAATATGAAGAGATGCCCATTCCGGGTTGGGGAGCTACACTTACGGATCTAAAGTGGGAGAATATTCGGTATTATTTAAAGCCTGTAGACAAACCGTACAAAAGTTGGAATGAGGTACCCGATGCTGTGCGGAAAGTATTTGATCTCATGGGAGTACCGGAAGCGGAAAAATCGAAGCTCTCCGGGGCGGGGGGACAGTATGACAGCGAAGCAATTTATCACTCCTTGAAGAAGGTTTTGGCGAAGAAAGGAGTGATATTTTTGTCGATGGATGAGGGACTTAAACAGTACCCCAAACTCGTGAGAAAATACTTTGGCAAGATTGTGCCGTACGGAGATAATAAACTGGCGGCTCTAAATACCGCAGTGTGGAGTGGAGGATCTTTTGTCTACGTCCCGATGGGTGTAAAAGTGGATTTGCCACTACAAGCTTATTTTCGGATTAATAGTGAGAATGCTGGACAGTTTGAACGTACATTGATAGTAGCGGAGCCTGGGTCGAGTGTACATTATGTTGAGGGGTGCTCGGCTCCCGCATTTGCGAGTGCGAGCTTACACGCGGCGGTTGTCGAGGTGGTGGTAAAGGAAAGGGCAAAAGTGAGATATACCACGGTACAGAATTGGTATAAAACTGTCTACAACTTGGTGACGAAGAGAGCGATTGTAGAAAAAGATGCGCAGATGGAGTGGGTGGACTGTAATTTGGGGTCAAAGGTGACCATGAAGTATCCAAGTTGTATTTTGCGGGGAGAGAGGGCAAGGGGGTCGATGTTATCTATCGCTTTGGCGGGGGAGGGGCAACACCAGGATACCGGTGCCAAAATGATTCATTTGGCACCAAACACAACATCGAGAATTATCAGTAAATCGATCAGTCAAGAAGGAGGAAGAAGTAGTTACCGCGGACAAGTAAAGATGACGCCGAGGGCAAGGGGAGCACGTAGCCACGTGGTGTGTGATGCGCTGATACTGGATGATTTGAGCCGGAGCGATACCTATCCCAATAATCAGATCCTAACGGGAGAGGCCACCCTCGAACATGAGGCATATGTCAGTCGCATTGGAGAGGAACAAATAACGTATCTCATGTCGCGGGGGATGACAAAAGATGAGGCGGAATCAATGATAATCCGTGGGTTTTTGGAACCCGTGATTGGCGAATTGCCGATGGAGTATGCGGTCGAACTAAACCGTCTTATAGAACTCGAAATGATAGGATCAGTAGGATGAAAACAATAATGTTGGAGACCCTCCTTCGCTCTAGCGAGCTTCGGCGGGGCACGGTGGTGGGGGGCATAGGATGAAGAAAATTATAATGAAGTACGACAAACCGGGGAAGTGGGAGGTAATGATTCCCTTTGAGAAAGTGGGGGAAGAGAGGGAGTGGGTGGGAATTGTGGATGCGCGGGGGGCGGGAGAATATGAGTTGCGAGTAACAGCTGATCATAAAGCGCGTGGGACAAAAGGCAGGATTACCGTGCGGGCAGTGGTGGGGGAGGGGGCAGTTGTTGGAATAATTGGGATGGTTAAAATCCGGAAAGAAGCGCAAGCGACGGACGACTTTCTAGAACTGCGAGTGTTGACGTTGGATGAAGCGGCACGGGCGACGGCCGAACCTAGGCTAGAGATTGAAGCGAATAATGTGAAAGCGAGTCATGCTGCCTCGATTGGGCCAATAGACAAAGAACAGATATTATATTTAATGTCGAGAGGATTAGATGTGGAACAGGCAAGGAGTGAGGTAGTAGAGGGGTGGTTGGGAGTATAATTTAGTAATGTTTGATCCGCAGGAGGTGCGAAAAGACTTTCCGATTTTGAAGAGGGAAATTAATGGGAAGAGATTGGTTTATCTGGATTCTGGGGCGACAAGTCAGAAACCAAGGCAAGTGTTAGATGCGGAGCGGGGGTATTACGAGACCCACAATGCCAATGTTCACAGGGGAGCACATACTTTGGGGGATGAGGCGACACAGCTTTACCAAGAAGCAAGAGAAAAAGTAGCCGAATTTATTGGGGGACGAGCCCAAGGGGTAGTGTTTGTGAGAAATACGACCGAAGCGATTAATCTCGTTGCTTATGCGTGGGGACTGGATAATCTCAAAAAAGGTGATGTGATGGTGACGACACTGATGGAACATCATGCCAATTTGGTGCCATGGCAAGAAGTGGCGAGACGGACTGGGGCGAGAGTGGAGGTGGTGGGGCTCACGGAAGATGGGCGGGTGGACATGGATGATTACCAGCAAAAACTAAAATTGAGACCAAAACTGGTGGCGATTGTACAGGTGTCAAACGCCCTGGGGACGATAAATCCGGTCGTGGAGATGACAAAAATGGCCCACAAAGCGGGGGCCTTGGTCTTGGTGGATGGGGCACAGGCAGTGCCACACATGAAAGTGGATGTTAGTGAGATTGGGTGTGATTTTTATGCTTTTTCTGGACACAAAATGCTTGGGCCGATGGGAATTGGGGTACTTTGGGGGAGGAAAGAAATCCTTGAGTCGATGTCGCCATTTCTCACTGGCGGAGGGATGATAAATGAGGTGGCGGTAGATCAATCTACGTGGACCTCGGTACCCGAGAAGTTTGAGGCAGGGACACCAAATGTGGCGGGGGCAGTTGGGCTCTCGGCGGCGATAGATTATCTAGAAAAATTGGGGATGGAAAACGTGAGAAAGCACGATAAACAGCTTGTAGCTTACAGCATACAGCAACTGGGAAAACTAAAGAATGTTAAAATTCTGGGAACGAAAAATGCAGACCTTAGATCTGGAAGTGTGAGTTTTGCATATGAAGGAATCCATGCCCACGACGTGGCAACAATTCTGGACTCGGAGGGGGTGGCGGTGAGATCAGGACACCACTGTACTATGCCACTACATACGAGTATGGGGATTGTGGCGTCAGTAAGGGCGAGTTTTAACGTGTATACGACCAAGGAAGATGTTGACGCGTTGGTAGTGGCGCTAGGTAAAGTTAAAAAGATTTTTGGGAAGTGACACAGTGACACTGTGACACCGTGACACATGGAACAAAAGCAACAAGTAAAAAGATTTGAAGATTTGTACGCATGGCAACAGGCGAGGGTATTGGTGAAATTGGTATACGACACATGTAAGTTGTGGAAAGACTACTCTTTGAAGGATCAGATTCAGCGGGCGGCAGTGTCAGTGTTATCTAACTTAGCGGAGGGGTTTGAAAGGGGAACAAGAGACGAGTTGATGGCTTTTTGGTATATTGCGCGGGGGAGTTGTGGGGAGGTAAGGGCACAGTTATATGTAGCACTTGATCAAGGTATGATAGATAAAATAAATTTTGAGTTGCTATACGATAAGGCCGACTATACGTCTAGGTTAATTGCCAAATTAATTGCCGGATACAAGAAGGGGAGCTATGGGGGCCAGAGAGTGGCTGATCCTCAATATCAGGAGAACAAAGATTTCGACGAATATGTGAGAAAATTGGCTGATAAAAGTAGGAAAGGAGTGACACAGTGACACTGTGACACCGTGACACGATGGACATATATAGAGAAGATGTGATGGATCACTACGAACATCCGAGGAATCAGGGAGAGTTAACTGGAGAAGGGGTAGAGACAGCGAGAGACAGCAATGCGAGTTGTGGAGATATGGTGCAATTTTTTATTAAAGTTAAGACTGGGAAAATCTCAGAAGTTAAGTGGGAGGGGATAGGGTGTGCAATCACGACGGCCGCGGCCAGTAAACTAAGCGAGTATCTGCAGGACAAGAGCTTGAAGGATATACAGAAAATGAGTGAGGAGGAACTTGCACGTAAGGGAGTGGGATTTGAGGTGAATCCGGGGCGGATGAAGTGTTTGATGTTGCCAGTTAAAGTGGCGAAGAAGTTGTTGGAAAATTGAGGTTGGGGAGGCGGTCGAGAGAGGAGGGATCACTAAATTCTCCGCGTGCAAATTTGTAAGAGGCGACGATGCCAATCATGGCGGCATTATCGGTGATCAGCTTCTTACTCTTGGGGAAGTACACAGGGAGGCCATATTCTTTGGCGACGGAGCGAGTGAGGGTGCGGAGCGCGACATTACTGACTACACCACCTCCGAGGAGGATCATTTGGGGAGAGTAGAGATCAATGGCACGACGGAAACGTTTTATGAGGTGCTTGAACACGGTGGATTGAAAACTGGCGGCGAAATCTTGGATAAACTCGCGAGTGAGCTCGGGCTTATTCTGCTCAAGATATTGGCGGGCGGCAGTTTTTAACCCAGAAAAGCTAAAGTTGAGATCGGCTCTAGTAGTCATGGGTTCGGGGAGGTGATAGCGGGGTGTGCCACGAGTAGCCATGTCGGCGAGGATGGGTCCGCCGGGATAACCGAGGAGGAGGAGGCGAGCCACTTTGTCGTAGGCCTCGCCGGCGGCATCGTCGAGGGTTTCGCCCAAGAGTTCGTAACTACCCATTTTTTTCATTAAGACAAGTTCGGTATGGCCGCCAGAAATCAGGAAACCAAGTGCGGGGTAGAGGGGGGAGGATAAACCACGAGAACCTGTCCGGGTTTGGGCAAAGCTGGAGAGAAGATGACCTTCCATGTGGTTGATGGCAATGATAGGTAGCTTACGGCTTACGGCCAACTGCTTACAGTAGGCAATACCTTGCTCGAGAGAGGGGGCGAGGCCCGGGCCCACGGTAACTGCTAGAGCAGTTACCCGCTGTGACACAGTGTCACGGTGACACAGTGATACGGGGTCAAATCCGGCCTGGCGGAGGGCAAGATCCACC
>JAZDDW010000017.1:0-4556 GCA_043809365.1 bacterium | reverse complement strand
TCATCATCCCCGCGCTTAACGAGGCCAAATACCTCCCACTACTCCTAGATGATCTCTCCAAACAGACTTTTCTTGATTTCGAAGTTATCGTCGTCGACGGAAATTCAGATGACCAAACAGTGGCCAAAGCCAAATCCTTTGCCCAATCACTTCCTCGCCTCACCATTCTCTCCTCCCCCACTCGCCACGTCTGTGTCCAGCGCAATCTCGGCGCCAAACATGCCAAAGCTGATATTTTTATCTTTATGGACGCCGATAATCGTCTCCCTCCCTACTTCCTTCAGGGCATCAAATACCGCTGGGAAAGTGATCCAACTGACATTCTCTCTTGTTGGCTCAAGCCCGACATCATCACTCCTAGCAACGAGACCATCGCCACCGCTCTAAATCTTTTTCTCGAACTCCAAAACAATCTCAAACCAACTTACTTACTTGAAGGTTTGCTCGTGATCTGTAAACAATGCTTCAAAAACATTGGAGGATTCGATGAGACTGTCAATTATGCCGAAGGCAAATCATTAATCCGCGCTGCAATTTCCCACGGTTATACTTCCAAGGTTGTTCGCGACCCCATCTATACTTACTCTTTTCGACGTCTACGAAAATACGGAACTATTAATATGGTCAGTCGTATTACCAAAATGGAACTCTATGCCCTCTTGGGTCAGGATTCAGCAAAAACTAAATTATCTCAACTTTACCCCATGTTGGGAGGAACTTCTTTTTCCAAATCTTTCCCAACTCAAAACCGTTTTCTCAAGCGCATCTCGCAAATTCTTCAAGACTTATAACTTCCCATCAAAAAACCAGCTCTTTCCTCACCAAGGCGAAGTCAGATACTGGCTTTTTGTGGTTATTAACCTTTTTTGAGAACCGGCATACCGGTACGCTTGGTCTCAACTACCATATATCCTGCGGGGACGCTGGAGAGTGCTTCTGGGCGGACGTCTCTAGCAAAATAATAGATCTGTTGCATGCGACCATTTTTCAGGGTTACTTTCTTGCCATGCAAGTAATAGGTATCGCCTTTTGCGTTTGTGTATGAAAATGCCATATGTTTATATTCACCTCCTTTAAATAATTCTTATCTGGTACCTCTGGTTATACCCTGGTGATCATGGGATGTCAATAGACCTCTAATCTGGAAAACTATCACGCTCTATCACAAACTACTTCACGAGCTCCTTGATTTTCGTTTCTAACTGCTCAAACTCGGTTTGCATCCCGTTCACAAAGAATGTCGGCGTCCCTTGGAGTCGATATTTTGTTGCCGCCAAAACATCAGTTTCTACGATATCTTTTGTCGCTTGACTATTCATATCCACCAAAAACTTGTCTTTCTCCAATCCTAGTTCAGCTGCATAAACTCCAAATTTTTCGCTTGGGTCAGTCAGCTCGCTCCACTCTTGCTGTTTCGCAAACAGTTTATCGTGCATCTCCCAAAACTTACCTTGTTGGTACGACGCTTCTGCAGCCCAAGCTGCCCTCGTCGCATTTTTGTGGATATTAGTGAGAGGAAAATTTCGATAAACAAACTGCACTTTCTCGTTGTACTTAGCCAAAACTTGTGAGAGTGATGCTTGGATAGTCGCACATGCCGGACACTGAAAATCGCTAAACTCCACCAACACAACACTCCCAGTCCCATCAGAATACCTCGCCTCTCCCGCAATATCCGCAATTGTTGTTTCTGTTTTGCTCCCAAATTGCCAGAGTAATCCCCCCACCCCCAACAACACCCCCAAGGTGATAACAACAAAAGTAATTACTGTTTTCATTTGCATATATTACCCCATTTGAGAATTGGAGAATTTGTGATTTTTGATTTCATTGTGGCGGCCACGCTCTCGCTTCTCCTTCATAAATCTCGATCGCGCCGGTGGGACAAGACTGGGCTGCCAACATAATATTGTCCAGTTCATCACTCCCGCCCTCAATCATCTCTGCCAGATTTTCCTCGTTGAGCCTAAATAAACTAGGAGAAATCGCTATGCACGATGCCGCCGCAATACACTTTGGTTGTACCACTACTATTTTGTACTTACCTATCGTACGCACCACTTTTACATCATCGCTCATATTTTTCCTTGCGCTATCGCGCTCTCGAGCCTCTATAATACCACGGCAAATCGGACAGTAATCCGGAGTCTCTAAACCTCTCTTGGCGTACAACTCTTGTTCCTCCCCACTCCACACAAAGCTATTGTGGCAATTCTGGCATTTCAGTGTTTTGTAACTCATACAAACTTTTCCTGGTAGATTTTAGTTGGGTCCATCTTTAGTTCGGTTAGCACCTGTATGATTTCCGCTACCATTTTTTGACTCCCACACACGTAGCCCTCCCACTCTTTCAAACCCTGCCCACTTTGGGTGGAAAAATCTCTCCGTAAACAATCCTGGACATGTCCCCTACAAAGCTCCCAACCTTCACTTGGTTTAGATAGAACTAAATCAAATACGAAATTTGGATGGACCTCTGCCAAACGCTCCAAATTATCAAACCAAAACATCTCTGCTTCACTCGCCATCCCCCAGTGTAGTCGCAGCTGTCTCTTCTCTTGTTTATTAATTAATAAATCATTAATCATGCTCCATATCGGCACTATCCCGCTCCCCGTCGCCACAAATAACAGCTTATTGTCAGTGACACTGTGACTCTGTGACACCGTGAACACTCCCAGCGGTGCCAACGCCTCTATAGTCGCACCTATCTCAATTTTTCTCAAAAACTCGCTTCCCTTTCCTTCGTCTACCATCTCTGCCACCACTTGAAATCCATGATTTTCATCTGGCGTACTCGCGATCGAATAACTTCTTCTTTCACCTTTTTCATTAATTTGGAGGGAGACATATTGTCCAGCCAAAAAACTCATTCTGTCAGGCTTCACCAACTCCAATTTGACGAGCAAAAATCGCTCACTCTCCGTCAAAAAATATTTCTCACTCACCCTCGCTAGGTACTTCTGTGGTTTTGCTTCTTCCATACTAGGATTATAATACCAGATATGCAAATTATTCCCATCTCAAATATCAAAGCCCTCTCTCTCGCTTGTGCCACACTCTCGCGTGGAGAACTTGTCATTTTCCCCACCGAAACCTGCTATGGGTTGGCCGTCGATGCCACCAATCCCGCCGCCATCACCAAACTTCTAGCATACAAGGGCGACCGTCATCGCCAGGTGGCAATCGCGGTCGCCAATCAAGCTATGGCTCAACAATACGTCAGCCTCAATGATATTGCCACCAATTTATATACTCACTTCCTTCCCGGACCCCTTACCGTCATCTCTCAATCTAAGAAGGTTATTGACTCTCGTCTCGAATCCGCAACCAGTACCCTTGGTGTTCGTATTCCCAATTACCCCTTTACCCAATTACTCATTCAAAAATTCGGCCGCCCCCTCACCGCCACCTCTGGAAACACTAGCGGCAAAAAGGAGCCATATTCACTACAAGATTGGCAAAAATACACCACTCCCGCCAAGCAAAAGTTAGTTTCACTCTTCCTCGATGCCGGCAAGCTTGCAGATCGCCCCACCAGTACAGTAGTAGATACCACTCTCAACGATCCCGCCATTCTCCGCCAAGGAGAAATCTTTCTCCCCAACTCCTCTCCAAGCTTTACCACCCACTCTAGCGCCGAAACTCAACAATTCGCCTCTACTCTCACCAAACAATATCTCAACCTTACCAACAAATATCCCCTCATTTTTGCTCTCCAAGGCGAACTCGGCACCGGCAAAACCCAGTTTAGCAAAGGCATCGCCGGTGCTCTCAGTATTACTACTAACGTCAATTCTCCCACCTACACTCTCCTTCACGAATACCCCTACGGCTCCCAACAGGGTGTCTCCTTGCGACAGCAAGGTGACTCCCTGCAAAGTAAATATTCTGGCATCTTTTACCACCTCGACACTTGGCGACTCCCCGATCCCACCGAACTAGAGTCCACCCTCCATCTCTCCACCCTCCTCAAACCCGGCAACGTTTTCGCAATTGAGTGGGCCGGCAAAGCCAAAAAGCTTCTCAACCAATACCAAAACTCTTGTGTAATTATTTACCTCGATATCAAAGAGATAAGCGATCAGGAACGTCTAATCACATATGCGTTTACAACACCAGAATGGAATTAATTTAACGAAAATCTTTTCTGCCACTCCCCCAGCTCTGCTTCACTTGCCTTTGTCCCATCGCGGTCATTTTTCTGTCCCGGTCGCAACTGGATATGTGCATGTGGCACCTGAAATCCATATACCATTTGTCTAACTGGCTCTCCACTCACCTCTCGTACGTGTCGCGCAATTTTCCCTACCACTTCGTAATATTCGCCAAGGTTAGGGGACACCTGCCTGCCGGCAGGCAGGTCCCACACCCACTCAATATGTTGCTTGGGTATCACCAGCATTTGGTACGAGGTCTTGGGGAAAACATCTAAGAACGCTAAATACTTCTCATCCTCATAAATCTTGTAGCTAGGAATACTCCCCTCCACAATCTTACAAAAGATACAATCAGTCATAACTGTATAATACCAGGGCATGGCAAAAGAACCAATC
>JAZDDW010000016.1:0-2230 GCA_043809365.1 bacterium | reverse complement strand
TTTGTCCCAGACGATCAGGAGCGGGGCGGCGGTGAAGGTGGAACTATAGGTGCCGGAAATGGTGCCGACAAGGAGCGCAAAGATAAACCAACGAGTGGTGTCACCACCAAGTAGATACATCGAGAGGAGCATAAAGATGATGGTCATGGAGTTGTTGATCGAGCGTCCCATGGTTTCGAGGATAGCGCGATTGACTATGTCGTCGAAATCAAGGTAACCATGTTTCTTCTTGAGTTCGCGAATACGATCGTAGACGACGATGGTATCATGAACAGAAAAACTCAAGATCGTGAGGAGAGCGGTTACAAAAAGGGTGTCTACCTCAACTCCCAGATAGTGACCTAGCAAGCTAAAGACTCCCAGTAAGACCAAGCTGTCGTGTAACATGGCGATGATGGCGCAAACGCCAAATTTGATATTTTTAAAGCGGTAAGCGACGTAGAGCAAAATAAGGGTGGCGGCGAGGACAATGGCGGTCAACGTTTTTTGAATGAGCTCGGCACCGAGTGAAGGGCCAACCGTATCATAAGAGAGTTCTTTGACATCGATCACTTTTGATTTGAAAAGCTGATAGGTACCTTTACTTAACGGACTAGTGGTGAGGGTATAAATATCATTCACATTGGATAGTTCACGAATAGTAATATTTAGAGACTTAGCAGTATCTCTAAGGGAGCTTTCATTAATTAAAGTTCTCCAGACGATGGTGCTTCCACCGGTAAAGTCGATTGAGGGTTTGAGGCCGTACCTAATGAGCGAGTACGAGCCAGGGATAATCACACACAAAGAGATGAGAAAATAGAGCCACCAGTACTTCATGGGTTGGAGAATGGTGAATTTTTTATCCATTTTAGTTTCCATTGAGGACTGTCCTTTCGTTGATAGCACCCTTAGGGTCTGACCTTCCCCGCCAAAGGCGGGGTTGGGCTCGTCCTTCAAGGTCAGACCCTTTGGGGACGGTCAGGGCACGTAATAAGTTGCGAGTCACAAACAGGCCAGTGAAGAGTGAGATGGCGATACCCAAGAAGAGAGTCAGAGCAAATCCACGCACCATCCCGGAACTATTGAGGAACATCCAATCAAAAGGATTAAAAAGAACAAAGGTAGTAATGAGAGTGGCGACGTTAGCATCTTTGATCGAGTCCCAAGCTTTGCCAAACCCCAGTTCCATACTCTTGCTCCAAGCATTACCTTTTCTAAGCTCTTCCTTCATGCGCTCAAACACGAGAATGTTGCTATCAACAGCCATGCCGATCGAGAGAATAAAACCAGCGAGTCCAGGGAGAGTAATGGTAATCGGAACTAATTTATAGATAGCGAGAGTCAAAAGTCCGTAAATTAAAAGCCCAAGATCGGCGATTAAGCCTAACCAGCCATAATTTAAAATCATGAAGAGCGCAACGAGAAAGAGACCAACGCCTCCAGCAGTAAGACTATTCTTAACACTCTCTGCCCCCAGGGTAGGAGCAATATTTTGTTGTTTAATGATTTCAATAGGCACGGGGAGTGCGCCAGCATTTAAGGTAATCACCATGTTTTTGGCTTCGTCGAGCGTATATTCGCCGTTGATCACGGCTTGTCCGCCTTCGATTTTTTGTTGAACGGTAGGGACACTGATCGGGATTTCGTCCAGAAAAATAGCGACAGGTTTACCGACGTTACGACCTGTAACTTCGGCAAATTTATCGCCACCTTCTTTGGTAAATTGAAGACCTATTTCTGGTTTGCCGGTTTGAGGGTTGAAAGTTACGGAAGCTTTTTGAAGATCTTTGCCAGTTAAATCAGTTACTTTAAAATCCGCATAGGTTGCGGTATCCGTGGCGACCGGAAGTTCACGGAAGTCGAGGTGGGCGGTAGCCCCGATCAAATTGAGGGCTTCGTCGGGATTACTGACCCCTGGGAGAGCGACGAGAAGGCGGTAGGTGTCCTGGCTGACCACGGTTTTGATAGTGGGTTCAGAGACTCCATACATATCTATACGGCGCGAGATGATTTCCCGGGCAGAGTTGAGAGCGTCTTGATGATCAACGCTTTTGAGCGCTGACATATCGACTTCGAGAGTCACTTCAGTACCACCCTGGAGATCTAATCCTTGCTTGATGACCAAATTACGCTCAAAGTTGCCTAGTTTGAGCGTGGGACTACCGATGACAAAAGAAATATCCTGACCAAAAAGGGAAAAATCGACGGGGTAGTTTTTGGGGGCATCGATCACGAGCGCCACGGCAAG